>DATKKO010000321.1:0-4173 GCA_035542955.1 Terriglobales bacterium | reverse complement strand
CGGAAGTTGGACGCGTGCATGAGGATTCGCGTCTGGGGCGGCGCCAGGCGCAGCCCGGTCCGCCGCTGGGGCGCGAACACCGCCGGGTCGACGAAGTTGTGGACCACCTCGATCGGCTTCGTGATCCCCAGCGTCGCCCGGGCGCGATCCGCGAGGAACCGGCTCACCGCCGTGACCCGGTCGCTGGACTGGATGCTGAACTGCGTGATCCGGAAGTACGCCGGCTCCACGCCGACCACGGTGATGTCCGTGCCGTGCAGGGTCGTGACCACGCCGACCCGTCGCGGCAGCGCGAGCTGGCGCGCGAGGTACGCGCTCGCGGCGAACGGCATCGCGTAGTGGACGTGCAGGATCTCGAGGTCGTGGTTCTCGACGACCTCCACCATCTTCGTCGCCAGCGCCAGGTTGTTGGGCGGCTGCTCGAACACCGGATACGTGACGGGCGTCACCTCGTGGAAGAAGACGTTCGACTCAAAGCGGCGCAGCCGGAACGGCAGCCGATGGGCGACGAAGTGGACCTCCCAGCCGCGGCGCGCGAGCGCGAGGCCGAGCTCGGTGGCGACCACGCCGCTGCCGCCGAAATGCGAATAGCAGGTGATGCCGATCCGCCGCCGGGCCGCCGGCGCGGTCCGTCGGGCGCCGGCCGGCCGCCTGCGCGCGGGTGCGCGCCGCGGAGCACGCGCGGCGCTCACCGCGCGATCCCCCCGCGCGCGCCGGGCAGGACGCGCGCCTCCGGACCGCCCGAGCCGAGCTCGACGTCGTCCGCATGCGCGTCGAAGAACAGGGCATCGACCATGATCGATCAGAGCTCGACCAGCAGGTGCTCGTTCACCCCGCGCGTGAGAGCGCGCGCGTGCGCCGCGGCCCGCCCCCCGAGCGCCGGCACCACGCTGCGGCCGCGATAGGCGACGATCTCGAGCGAGGCGAGCCTGCGCTCCTGCAGCCGGTCGCCGGGGAGGAGATAGTAGCGCAGGCGCGCCCATTCGGGATGCTCGCGCTCGAGGCGGTGCCGCAGCTTGCCGACGAGGCCCTCGCCCAGGCGCTGGAACTGGAAATCCACCTTGGCGCGGGCCGACTCGACGAGCTGCGGCAGGCTCGCGTCCACCGCGCGCACCGAGGCGGCGAACCGCTCGAGCCCGCGCAGGGCCGCACCGTGCGCCGACTCCAGATCGCTCCGCACCCGGCCCGGCACGCCGTCCTCCGCGAGCCGGCGCACGACCGTGTCCACGCCGGTCACGATCTCCCAGGGCTCGCCGCCGGCCGCCTCGAGCAGCGTCCGGGCCGGAGGCGGCAGCCAGGTGAGGCCGAGCCGCGGCACGATCGAGGCCGCGGCCACGCCCAGGCCCTCGAACACCGCGCGGAGCTGTGCGAGGTACGCGGTCTCGCCCGGACCGCAGGCCATCGCCACGGTCGGGAACACCGCGTCCTGCACCACGGGGCGCAGCGCCACGCTGGGCGACAGCGGGACCGCGCCGCCGAGCGCCCGCGCCTCGGCCAGCGAGAGCTTGCGGCGCCGGCCATCCTCGATCGCGAACACGAACGACTCGAGCGCCGAGTCGGTGAGCGGATGCCGTCCCGTCCGGGACTCGAGCCACGCGCCCGCGCGGCGCGCGGCCTCCGCGAGGGCCTCACCGTTCGCCAGGTAGCGCTCGATCACCGGACGCGCCGCGGCGCGGAACGCGGGCAGGCGCGGATCGACCACGACCACGCCCTCGTCCGCGAACAGCGCGAGCACGAGCGCGCTGAAGGCCTCCCCCAGATCGCGCCCCCGGGCGATCGACCCGCGCGCGAGCGCCACGGCCTCGTCGCGGCCCGCCAGGCCGGTCCACGCCCGCGCGGCCTCGTCCACGATCGAGGCCATCGCCGCCGCGGGAATCGCGCCGAGGATGCCGCCCGCCGTGTGCGCGTCCTCGGGCAGCGAGCGCTCGACGAGCTGCAGCGCCGGATCGGCGAAGAGCGCGGTGCGGATCTCGGCGAAGTCCGAGTCCTCGCCGTGCATCCAGAAGAGCGGAACGCACACGCGCCCGGTGCGCTCGGCGACCACGCTCGCGAGCCCGACGGCGGTCGAGATCTTGTGCAGCGAGTAGAGCGGCCCTCCGAGCGGGGCGGGCTGCTGTCCGGCGACGGCGCAGACGGCCTCGCCGCGCGCGAGCCGCGCCAGCGCTTCGAGCGAGCGGCTCGACGCGCCGAGGCGCCGGTGATACTCGGTGAGCTCCGCCGCGAGCGGGGCGGGCAGCGCGGCCTGCTTGGCCGCGGCCAGCCGGGACAGGCCGGCGTCGTCGCGCCAGCGCGTGGCGAAGCACTCGTGGGCAAGCGGCCCGTCGGCCACGAGGTCCTCGATGATGGGATCGAAGAGCCGGTCGTAGGGAGGATCGGGACACGGGCGCACCCGCGCGCGCACGGGCAGCAGGCGGTCGAGCGTGTCCGGCGTCACGGGGCGCAGGCTGCGCGGGCGCGCGCGACCACGCCGCGCTTCCGGCGCGACGTGGTGCCCGCGCCGTCGGGAAGCTGACGAAGGGCGCGCATGAGCGGCGGCATCGTAGGGCGTGCCTTCCCGCAAGGTCAAACGCGCACGTTGGCCGCGCCCCCCCTCTCCCCACACGCCGCCTTGACGCTGCGCCGCACGCGCGGCAGGATCGCCGCGCTCCACGCGGACGCGGCCCCATCGCGCGCGGCCGCATCGGCTCGAGTCGTTCGTGAGGCCTCGGCTCCGTCTGAAGACTCCGCGTGAACCGCGCCGGCCTGGGGAGCGAGCAGCGCAAGGAACGAGGAGGAGACAAGCCTTGTTCGGCTGTCGACGACGAGTGACGTCGCGATGCGACGCTCCCCGGCCCGGCCCTGCGGGTGGGCGGGCACCCACGCGCGCAGCGCGTGGGTCGGGCGGGCCATTCGCTTCGTCACTCCTCCTCGACGGGGCGCAGCGGACCCGACTTCGTCGTCGTTCCTTGCGCTTGGCCCGCCGGCGCCTCCCACGCGGCCACGCGGAGTCTTCAGACGGAGCCTGAATGATCGGACCGCCTCTGGTGGACGTCCGGCACGCCGCCCAGCAGTCGCTCTGGACGTTCCCCGCCATGCTGCTGAGCGCCTTCGTCGTGGCCTGGGGCGCCGAGGCCACGCAGTTCTACGTCTCGCAGGGGCTCGCGCTCGCGCTGCTCGCCTGGATCCAGGTGCTGCCCGAGTTCGCGGTCGAGGCCGTGATCGCCTGGCATCGGGACGTGCCGCTCATGACCGCGAACTTCACCGGCTCGATCCGGCTGCTCATGGGGCTCGGCTGGCCGGTGATCTGGCTGGTCTTCGCCCTCTCCCACGGCCGGCGCGAAGCGGGCCACCGCTGGCCCGCGATCGAACTCGACGAGGAGCACGCGATCGAGGTCGTCGGGCTGGTGCCGCCCCTGCTCTACTTCGTCTGGATCATCGCGAAGGGAAGCCTCGGGCTCGTGGACGCCGCCGTCCTGCTCGCGCTCTATGTCGCCTACCTCGCCATGCTCAACCGCGTGCCGCCGCGCGAGCACGAGGACGTGGAGGACGTGGGCGCGGTGCCGCGCGCGATCATCCGGCTGCCCGTGCCCGGCCGCATCACCGCGATCGGCGCGACGTTCCTCGTGGGCGGCGCCCTGCTCTACGTGACCACCGGTCCGTTCCTCACCAGCATGATCGGGCTCGCCACGCTGCTCGGCGTGTCCCAGTTCGTGTTCGTGCAGTGGATGGCCCCGTTCCTCTCCGAGTTCCCCGAGTTCACGAGCACGACCTACTGGGCGCGCAGCCGGGGGAAGGCCGGCATGGCGCTCATGAACCTGGTCTCCTCGAACATCAATCAATGGACCGTGCTCGCCGCCATGATCCCCATCGTCTACTCGCTCTCGTTCGGCCGCCCCATGTCGGTCCCGATGGGGCCGCATCGACTCGAGCTGTTGCTCACCCTGTTGCAGAGCGCCCTCGGCGTGACGCTGCTCGCCAACTTCCGGCTCGAGGCGTACGAGGCCGCCGGCATGTTCGCGCTCTGGCTCGTCCAGTTCGCGGTGCCGTCGTCGCGGGAGGTGGTGACCGTGAGCTACGGGGCGTGGCTCGCGATCGAGCTTGCCTCGAGCGCGTGGCGGCCCGGCCGCCTGCGGGCCTTCGTCGTGTTCCGCGACTACGGGATCCGCGGTATCCGGCGCGCGCCGACCCGCGGAT
>DATKKO010000320.1:0-8400 GCA_035542955.1 Terriglobales bacterium | reverse complement strand
TCTACGCGGCGCTGCTCGCGCTGGGCGGAGTCTTCCTGGTGCTCGCGTTCCGCGAGTCGCCGCCGCAGTTCCGCATGGCCGTGCAGGCGCTGATCTTCGTCGCGCTCGGGGCGGGCGGCCTGCTGATGAACGCGCTCCGGGCCATCGGGAGGCGTGAGGTATGATCCGCGGCCGGGCCATCCCGCAGCACACGGAAGGGAACCCCTCATGAACCGCCACGAATCGATGCGCCGCCTGTTCGGTGCTCCGCGCGCCCTGATCGGCATGATCCACGTCGGCGCGCTCCCCGGCACGCCGGCCGCGGGCGCGCGGCTCGAGCGCGTGATCGAGACGGCGGTCGCCGAGGGGCGCGCCTACCGCGACGCGGGCTACACGGCGGTCCTGATCGAGAACATGCACGATCGCCCGTACCTGAAGCGCGCGGTCGGGCCCGAGATCGTGGCGGCGATGACCGCGATCGGTCAGGCGGTGCGGCGCGAGGTCGCGCTCCCGCTCGGCGTGCAGGTGCTCTCCGGCGCGAACCGCGAGGCGATCGCGGTGGCGCACGCCTGCGGCGGCGTGTTCGTGCGCGTCGAGGGCTTCGTCTTCGCGCACGTCGCGGACGAGGGCCTGATGGAGGCGGACGCCGGCGAGCTGCTCCGCTATCGGCGCGCGATCGGCGCCGACGAGGTGCGGATCCTCGCCGACGTGAAGAAGAAGCACTCGGCCCACGCGCTGACCGCGGACGTGGACCTGGTCGAGACGGCCCGCGCGGCCGAGTTCTTCCTCGCCGACGGCGTGGTCGTGACCGGGCCGGTGACGGCGCGGGCGGCCGACGTGGCCGAGGTCGACGCGGTCGCGGCCGCGGTGGACCTGCCGACCTTCGTCGGCTCGGGGATCACACCCGCGAACCTCCCGGCGTATCCGGCGGCGGACGGCTTCATCGTCGGCTCGTACGTGAAACAGGGCGGGCTGTGGTCCAACCCGCTCGACGGCGAGCGCGCGCAGGCGGTGGGCAGCGCCTTCCGCGCGCTGGAGCGGGCACGATGAGTCTGCGGAGCCCTTCCGCCGCGGGCCCGTGCGCGTCATGACCCCCGACCTGGTCTGCCTCGGCAACCTGATCGTCGACGACGTGGTGTTCGACGACGGCAGCACCCGCATGGGCGAGCCCGGGGGCGCGATGCTCTACGCCGCGCTGGGCGCGGCGCTCTGGGGCGCGGGCGTCGCCATCGTCGCGCCGCTCGGAGACGACTATCCCGCGCGCACGCTGCACGCGCTCGAGGAGCGTGGCGTGGATCTCGAGGGCCTGCGCCCGCTCGGGCGCCCGGGCCTCAGGACCTGGCTGCTCTACGAGCCCCGCGGCCGCCGCGTTCTCCACCGCCTCGGCGCGGCGAGCCACGCCGACGCCTCGCCGGCGGCGGCCGACATCGAGGGCCGCTTCCCCGGCGCGCGCGCGTTCCATCTCACGCCGACGCCGCTCGCCTGCCAGTCGGCGCTGCTCGAGGCGCTCGCGCGCCGGCCGGGCGCGCTGGTCTCGGTCGACCCGCACGATCCGGTGCGCGAAGACAACCTCGCGACGTGGCGGGCCGCGCTGGCGAAGGCCGATCTCTTCTTCGTGAGCGACGAGGAGCTCCAGCTCGAGGGCGCGGCCGGCGATCCGTGCGGCGCGATCGCGCGCCTCGCGGGTGGGCGGCTGCGCGCCGTGCTGCTCAAGCGCGGCGCGCGGGGCGGGCTGCTCGTGGACGCCCGCAGCGGCGAGGCCCGCTCATGGGCGCCGCGCGGCGAGCGCCGCGTGGATCCCACGGGCGCGGGCGACGCGTTCGCGGGCGGGTTCCTCGCGGGCCTGCTCGCGGGCGAGGACGAATCTGCGGCGCTCGAGCGCGGCGTGGTTTCGGCTTCGTTCGCGATCGAGGACTGGGGCGCCGCGCGCCTGCTGTCGGTCGGCCCGGCGGCGGCATGGCGCAGGCGCGAGGACTGGTTCGGCCGTCCGGCCGCGCCGGACCCCTCCTCGCGAAGAACGGAGCGGACGTGAGGAGGCAGGCATGCCGTCGCGTCTGATCCTCTCCGGGGAGGTCGCGCGCGCCCTCCGGCGCCGCAGGCCGGTCGTGGCGCTCGAGACCACGCTGATCACGCACGGCCTGCCCGCGCCGGAAGGACTGCGCACGGCCCGCGATCTCGAGCGCGCGGTGCGCGAGCACGGCGCGGTGCCCGCGACGATCGGCATCCTGGCGGGCGCGGTGCGCGTGGGGCTCGCGCCGGACGAGCTGGAAGCGCTGGCCGGCGCGGGCGAAGTGGCCAAGGTCAATCCCGGCAACCTCGCGGCCGTGATCGCGGGCGGCGGCGCGGGATCGACCACGGTCGCGGCCACGATGTTCGTGGCCGCGCGGACCGGCATCCGCGTGTTCGCCACGGGCGGGATCGGCGGCGTGCACCGTGACGTCTCCGAGAGCGGCGACGTCTCGGCCGATCTCGCCGCGCTCGCGCGCTTCCCCGTGGCGGTGATCTGCTCCGGCGCGAAGGCGATCCTCGATCTGCCCCGCACGGTGGAGATGCTCGAGACCCTCGGCGTGCCCGTGCTCGGGTTCCGCGCGGGCGACTTCCCCGCGTTCTACCGGCGTGCGAGCGGACTTCCCGTGGACCGGCGCTGCGACACCGTCGACGAGCTGGCCGCCGTCATCCGCGCGCACTGGACGCTCGGGTTCCGCACCGGGGTGCTGGTGGGCAATCCGGTTCCCGAGGCGGACGAGCTGCCCGCGGACGTACTCGAGCCGGCGCTCGAAGCCTCGCTCGCCGAGGCGGCCGAGCGCGGCCTGCGCGGCCGCGACGTGACGCCGTTCCTGCTCGAGCGGCTGCGCGAGCGCACTGCGGGGGCCACGGTGCGCACGAACGTCGCGCTCCTCCTCGACAACGCCCGGGTCGCCGCCGGTCTGGCGCGTTCTCTCTCGCGCGCGGAGGACGCGGCCGGCACGCCGGTCTGACCGCGGTTCGATCGCCGGCCCCGCGCCGGGCGTGACGGCGCTCCTCCCGCGCCCGCGAGACCGGGCCGCTTCCTGTCAGCGCTCTGCAATGCCGCGCGCGCATCCGGGCGCGCTGTCGCGAAACGGCCGGACTCCCTGCACGCGATCGAGCCTTCCCCCTCCGCACGATCGAGTCATCTCGCCATGGTGATCGCGGCCGCGCGCCTCTCGCTTCGGGACGAGGGAATCTTGCGGATCCCCACCGGGGCGTTGCGCCCGATCGGCGGGGACCCGCGTCGCAATTGACACGACGTGCACATCGACGAGCAGTGGCGTGCTCATTCCCGCCGCGCGGCGCAGGGATTCACATTTCCCGCGCATCGATACACGTCGAATGTTCATCTCCAGCCCAACGATTCTTCCGTGATGTTTTCCTCCGCCGTCCGGGGGCGGCCAGGCTGGTTCAGCGAGGGCGAACCGCCACGCGGCTTCCGACTCCAGCACACGATCGGGCTGCGCGGTCCCCCGCCGTGCGGGGATCGTATGGACCACGTCGGCGGATGACCCATTGGGCGGCGCGGGCCGCTCGGGAGCGTGGAAGGGAGGGCGAGCGCGCACGATGGGATTCTCGAGGATCCCCCCGTACGGGGCGCGGCGGTCCGACGATCGTCGATCGAACGTCCCGGTCGGCCGCGGTACGGATCGGCGCGCCCGGTTGCGCGCGGCCTGTGGGGCCTCGCTCCTCGCGCTCGCGCTGTTCTCGCCGGCGCGGGCGGCGGTGCTGACGCCGGGTTTCGATCTCGGCTCGCGGATGGACCAGAGCCGCGCTCCGCTCGGCGCGAGGCGGGACACGCTGCTCGCGCTGTTCTCGCCGAGCCTGGGGATTCGGTCGGGCAGCGATCATACGCGGCTCTCGCTCCTCGGCGGGAGCGTCTTCGGCTACCACCCGACGCCCTCGATCGCCGGCTCGGCCAGTGGGGATCTCTCCTACGACCGCATCTCCGATCGCGCGGACGGCGCGTTCACGAGCGCCTGGTCGGAGCGGGACAGCCTCATGCTGGCCGGTCGCTATCTGCGCTCGCACGACCCGCTCGAGCTCGGGGACTGGTCGTCGCTCGTCACGAGCGACGTGAAGCAGTGGGGCGGCCAGGCACGCGCGGCCGCGTGGCACGCGGAGGGCGGCTACCAGATCGACGACTGGTCCTACAGCGCGGGCCTCCAGCCGGCGCGCATGATCTCCTGGGACGCGTTCGCCCTGCCCTTCCGCGGGGCGACGGACGCCCTGCTCCTCGGCTGGCGCGAGCACTCGCTGAACGTCGGCGACGTCTCGCGCGTGCGCGCGGACATGGCGCTCGCCGGCTACCGGCGCACGCTCCGGCCCTGGGCCGTCCTCCAGCTCGAAGCGGGGGGCGGGCGCATCCGCTACAGCGACGGCGTGGTGCAGGACCGGCCGGTGTTCGGGGTCGTGCTGAACAACCCCGAGGCGCAGGTCGGCGGTCTGCGGCCGGAGCTGCACGTGTGGCAGGACTTCGCGACGAACGTGGTCGTGCAGGTCGTGCGCGCTCTCGGCGCGGGCCAGGTGAGCCTGGGCTGGCAATCGGTGGGCGACTTCGAGGGCGGCATCTTCCGCGACCCGACGTACGTGCGCCGCGCGGTCGCCGCGCTGCGCGACACGCTCGGCGGCGCGACAGTGGCCGAGCTGGAAGTCAGCTACGGGCGGACGAGTCCTCTCCACTTCGCGGGACAGCGGGTGGACATCGGCCGGGTGACCGGCGCCCTCGAGCGCCGCGTGCGTCCCTGGCTCTCGTTGCGCGGCGCGTCCGCGTACTTGGACCAGTCGGGCGCCGGCGTGTCGGCGCTGCGCCGGATCCGTGTGGAGTTGTCCCTGGGAGCCCACGCGCCGTGAGCGGAGCGTGGCGTGAGCACGACGGCAACGGGCGGGCCGCGGACGAGAACGAGGTGATGGCATGAGAATCGGAAGCCTGTTCATTCTGGCGGCGGCCCTGATCGCGGGCGCGCCGGCGGCGAGGTCCCAAACCGCGCCTCAGACCGTGGCGCAGACCGTGGGACCGGGAGACGTGCTGGCGATCACGGTCTACGCGGGAGGGGAGAAGCAGGAGGACTTCGAGTCCACGATCTCGCCGCGCGGAACCATCCTGTGCCCGCTGCTCGGCGAGTTCCAGACGGGGAGCGCGCAGACGACGGAGATCGCCGCGCATCTGCGGGAGGCGCTGGGGACGGAGTACTACAACGATCCGCAGGTCCTCATCACGGTGCGTACGTTCGGCGGCAAGGTGTTCCTCCTCGGCGAGGTGAGGCGGCCTGGCACCTACACCCTGAGCGACGCGCCCACGGTCCTGAGCGCGTGCGCCTCGGCCGGAGGCTGGACCGATTTCGCTTCGCCGCACCGGGTGCGCATCACCCGGATCCAGAACGGCCGGGCCCGCGTGATCCTGGTCGACCTGCTCAAGGTCCGCCAGGGCAAGGCCGCAGATGTGCCGCTGCAGGTCGGTGACCACATCGAAGTCCCGCGCCGCGTCTTCTAGGCGCTTCACGGAGGAGATCTCCATGTCCGAACGTCGTCTCGAATCGCCCGACCTGCGCGCGCTGTGGGGCGTGCTGGTGCGCCGAAAGCGCATGATCCTCGCCACCACCGGCGTGTTCCTCGCGCTGGGCGTGTGCCTGAACATCTTCATGCCGAGGATCTACCGGGCCAGCATCCGCCTCGTGATCCAGCAGCCGCTCGACCGCTCGCCGCTCACGGGTCAGACCTTCGGCGGCTCGAACTTCCAGTCCGAGAACCTGACCATGCTCACCGCGGCCGGCCAGATCACGACCCGTCGGCTGCTGGACCAGGTCGCGGCCGAATTCGACACGCACGGGTGGATCCAGTCGATCCCGACGGTCGCGTGGAAGCCGCCCGGCGGCATGTTCGCGTGGCTCCACACCTCCTCGGCGCGCGCCGGCACCCCCTCGGCCTTCACGGTGAGCCCCGCCGAGCGGGAGGCGCAGATCGACTGGCTGCAGACGATCGTCTCCGTCCAGCCGGTCCAGGACACGCGGTTCGTGGACCTCAAGGTCCTGCACAACGACCCCGAGGCCGCGCGCGTGATCGCCGATCGGCTGGCGCAGCTCTTCGTCGCCGACCAGCGGCAGCGCTCCGTGCAGGCGGACACGAGCGGGCTCCTCTACCTCGACGAGGAGCTGGCGCAGATGAAGAGCCGGATGAGGGCCGGTGACCCGGAGGCCGGCGGCGTCGACCGGCTCGCGGCGAACGACGCCCGCGTGCGGCAGGCCACCCAGGACATCACCGAGCTGAGCGCGGAGCAGATCCGGACTCACGACGAGCTGGTCGCCACGGACGCGCGGATCACACGGCTGCTCGACGAGACGAGCACCGATCGCACGACCGACGCGACCCCGGCGCTCCAGTCCGCGATCCGCGACCTGCAGGTGAACGAGCAGCAGCTCACCGCGGCGCGCCAGGTTTACAAGGACAAGCACCCGAAGCTCGAGGCGCTCGAGGCCCAGAACGCGCAGCTGCAGCAGGCCTACCGGGAGGAGCGCACGCGGGCCGTGGCCGGGCTGCGCACCGAGCGCGCCGTGCTCGCCGCCCGCGAGGCCGGGCTGAACGCGCGGATCGCGCAGAACGAGCGCGACCTGGCGAACGCCCAGGCGGAGTCGCAGCGGCTGATGGCGGTGTCGACCGATCTCAAGACGAACCAGGACCTCTACGGCCTGCTCGCCGCGAAGCTCCAGCAGGGGCGCATCGAGGGCCTGATGAAGGCCCCGCCGGTCGAGATCGTGGACGCCGCCACGCTCGATCCGAATCCGGTGCAGCCGCGCAAGACGCTGAACATGCTGGTGAGCCTCTTCACCGGCCTGTTCGTGGGCGCCGGTCTGGCGCTCGTTCGTGACTCCTCGCGCCGCACGATCCGGGAGCCCCGGGACGTCGAGGATCAGCTGGATCTCCCCCTGGTCGGAGTCGTTCCCAGAGAGGGCTGACCGGCGCGCGCGCCCGCGCTTCGGCGCGGGCGCGGGGCCGATGACGGAAGGACGTGCTCCATGGTCACCCACAGGCTCTATCAGGAATCCCTCGCCGGCGTGGTCCGCGAATTCGCCGCGAAGAAGATGCAGAAGCTGCTCGTGACGAGCGCCCAGCCCGGTGAGGGGCGGTCCTGGGTCGTGGCCGGATTGGGCCGCGCCCTGGCCGCGTCCGGCACCGAGAGCGTGGTGATGGTCGACGCGGACTGGTCGCATCCCGATCTGCACCGGGCCTGCGGCCTGACGGCGGAGCGCGGGCTGGCCGATCTGCTCGAGAGCGTCTACCAGTTCGACATCTCCCGCGAGGATCCGGCTCAGTTCGGGCTCGGCGACTGGATCGAGATCCTCGCGGCCCAGATGAAGACGGGCGAGCTGCAGGCCCGCGAGGGCGACGAGCGGTTCTCGCTGCACATGGTGAAGGGCCGCGTGTACAGCGTGTGCGTGGCGGGCGGGGGCGACGGGGAGCTGCTGGGCGAGCTGCTCGTGCGCCGCGGGGTGCTGACCCCTTCCCAGCGCGACGACTTCCTCCGCGTCCAGCAGCCGACCGGGCGTCTGCTGGGCGAGGTGATGCGCTCGCTGGGGCCGCTGCGCGAGACGGATCTCGCCGAGGCGCTGCGCGAGCAGGCCGGGCACCGGCTCGCGCGGCTGATCGCGCTGCGCCGGCCGGACTGCCGGTTCATCGAACTGGCCGAGCCCTATTTGCCCGCGGCGGCCGGACGCACGAACGCGGTGCTGGACGATCACGGCGTAGACCGGCTCGTGAGGGTCGGGCTGCGCCACTACCTGCGGGATCCCTATCTCGCCAGCCAGGTCCCGGTCTATCTCCTCGACTCGGGGCTGCCCAACCTGAAGCTGCTTCCGGCGACGCGCTCGTTCGACCTGTTCGCGCCGCGGCACGCGCGCGCCTTCGGCCTGCTGCTCGAGCGGCTAGGGCGGATCTTCGACATCGTTCTCGTCGACGCACCGCCCATCTCCATGCCCGGCCCGACGGCCGCGCTCTCGACGCTGGTCGACGGCGTCCTGCTCGTGGTCAAGGCCGACGGCACGGACGCGGAAGGCATCCGCGCCGCGGCGGACGACCTGCGGCGCGCGGGGGCCAATCTCCTCGGCGTGGTCCTGAACCAGGCGGAGGTGGGGACGCGCGGCACGGCGGGCGTCCGCGAAGGGGCCGTGGGTGCGCGATCGCGTTAGACACGGGCGTGTGCCCGTGCCGCGCGCGGCGCGCGGCGCGGGCACGGCCGAAGATCTCGAAGTTCGCACGCCCCGGGCCGCGGGCGAGGGGGTGGAGCGCGTGAGAGCACAGTTCCTGCCCTTTTCCGAGCCGCTGTTGGGCGAGGAGGAGATCGATTCGGTCGTGGGTTGCCTGCGCTCCGGCTGGCTCACGAGCGGGGTGCGGACCCAGGAGTTCGAGCGGGACTTC
>DATKKO010000319.1:0-4179 GCA_035542955.1 Terriglobales bacterium | reverse complement strand
GACGACCTCGAAATCGGTGAAGCTCTGACGCCAGAGCGAGGCGAGCGAGGCGGAGAGCCATGGGGCGGCGTTGTAGACGGGCAACAGCACGGAGATCGCGGGCACGATGGGAGACTAGCAGAGAGTTCTGCGAATGATGATGACCCTCCCGCACTCGTGCGACGCTGGGCCGCCACGGGGAATGTCACGGCAGATTCGATCTCGGATCCGAAGGCGGGGCGTCCTGCAGGCCGTGTCCCATCGCGTGCGTCACGTTCGTGCCCGCCTCCTCCCAGAAGCTGTAGTCCGGGTACTTGCCGCCGCCCTCGATCAGCAGATCCTCCTTCTCGTAGATCAGCTCGCGAGGATCCATCTCCGACATCTCGAAGTCCGTCGACATCTGGAGCGCCAGCGTCGGGCACGCCTCGGCGCACAGCCCGCAGAAGATGCACCGGTTGAAGTTGATGCGGAACGCCTCGGGATAGCGGCGATGGTCCTCGCGCTCCGCCGCCACGATCGTGATGCAGTCCGTGGGGCACACCGCGCTGCACAGGTAGCACGCGACGCAGCGCTCCTCGCCGCTCGGATCGCGCGTGAGCACGATGCGCGCGCGGTAGCGCGGCGGCACCTTCGGCCTCTGTTCCGGGTACTGGACCGTGACCGTGCGCGAGAAGAGCTTGCGCAGCGTGATCGAGAGTCCCTCGACCATCTCCTTGATCATGAACCGGCTCCCGTCTCGGCTCTCGATTCTCCGTCACGGCCGTCCGGCCCCGTTTCGTCCCGCGCGGAGGCGACCGCACGGACCTCGACCGCGGCTCCCTGGGCGACCGGCTCCGGCCACGCGAGATCGCGCGGAGCCAACGCCACGCCCGCCGGCAGCGACTCGACCACGCGCGCCCTGGTTTCGATCGCCTGCGCTCCGATCCTCAGCTCGACGCGCCCGTCCACGCCGCGCGCGCGCGCGTCTCCGGGCGCGAGCTCCACGACCGGCGGGCCGGCCATCCTGCGCATCGGCTCCGAGCGGCGCGACAGCAGCTCGCTGCCGAGCGTCCGGTCCCGCGTGAACAGGGAGAGACCTGCGCGGTCGCTCTCGAACGCGTCGAGCGCGGGCGCGTCGGGCGCAAGCGTCGCCGGATCGAGCAGTACGCCGGCGTCGCCGGGGGCGATCGTCTCGATCCCGCGCCAGAACGGGTGGCTCGCCGCGAGGTCGCGGCGCAGGTTCTCGAGCGTGCGCGGCGCGGGTGATCCGCCGGTCCAGCCGCGGATCTGCTCGAGCACCCACGAGGCCGGCCGCGATCCCGATCCCGGCGGCGCGATGCGGGGCTGCCGCGGGAAGCGGGCGTGGTCGATCAGGCTTCGCACCGGCTCGCCCGTGTGGAGCGCGGGCGCGAAGGCCTGCGCGCGTCCCTCGCGATTGACGAAGATCCCGTGCGACTCGTACGTGACCTCGATCGGCAGCGCGGCGTGGGCCTCGTCGAGCAGCGGGTGCGCGAGGTGGTCGAGCACGACCAGGGTGTCGAGCCCACGCAGCGCGTCGAGCGCGCGCGCGCCGAGCCGGTCGAGGTCGCACTCGACGAGCAGGGCCGCGCGCAACCGTACCGCGGCAAGATCGTCGAGGAGCGCCGCGCTCCCCGCTCCGCCGTCCATCGAAGCGAACGCGCCCGCCGCGAAGCCCGCGGGGCCGGGGAAGAGGAATCCGAGGTTCGGCAGGTTCCCGGCCGCCGCCAGCGCGCGGGCCAGATCCGCGGCCGCCGTGAACGCCGGCCCATCGAGGAGATCCGCGCCGAAGAGCAGGCCGGGCCTGCGCGCCTCACGCAGCGCCGCGGCGAGCGCGTCGAGGTTCGCGCGATCCTCGTCCGCGGAGCCCGCGCCCGCGGCG
This sequence comes from Terriglobales bacterium, assembly GCA_035542955.1. GTDB lineage: Bacteria > Eisenbacteria > RBG-16-71-46 > RBG-16-71-46 > RBG-16-71-46 > JANXPZ01. The sequence goes on along the minus strand of DATKKO010000319.1, from coordinate 2,321 downwards.
CTCGCGCCGGAGTCCCGGCCCGCGCCTCCCGCGCTCCAGCGCCCCGCGAGCGAGCGCAGCCTCGACGCGAGCCGGGCCGGGTGCACGGAGGTGACCGTGGCCACGTCGCCGAGATACCGCTCCGCCACGTTCCACACGAACACGCGACCGCCGCGTCTCGCCGCCTGGCGCGCGGCCAGCGCGGCGAGCGGCGCCTCGTCCACGAGCGAGGCGCCCGCGATCAGCAGCACGTCGCACGCGCCGATCTCGCGTTGCTCGAGCGGCGGGCAGCCGGAGCGGGCGAGCGCGGCCAGCGCGGCGAGCGCGCGCCGCTCGCGCGCGCCGTCGTCGAAGTGCGCGACCCGGGCGCCCGCGAGCGGACCGCTCGCCAGCGCGCGCAGGGCCGCGTGCGTCTCGAGCGACGATCGCTCGGAGGCGACGAGCGCGACGCTCTGCGGTCCGTGCTCGCGCGCCGTGGCGAGCAGCGCGCCGCCCGCGGCGCCGAGCGCGTCCTCCCAGGAGGCCGCGCGCCCGCGCAGCCGCGGCTCGCGCGGACGCGCGGGATCGTCCACGTAGCCGTGGCCGAACTGGCCGCGATCGCAGAGGAAGATCCCGTTCACCGCGCGGTTCTCGCGCATGCGCACGCGCTCGAGATCGCGGTGGCGCGATCCCGGCCGCACCGCGCAACCGACCGAGCAATGCGGACAGATCGAGTCGGAGAACTCGAGGTCCCAGACGCGGCTGTGATAGCGGAACAGCTTGTCCGTGAAGACGCCGGTCGGGCACAGCTCGACGAGGTTCCCCGAGAACGGGCTCTCGAGCGGCCCGTCCTCGTAGCGCCCGAAGTAGACGCGATCGCGGCTGCCGCTCGCGCCGAAGTCGCGGCCGCCCGCGTAGTCCTGATAGAACCGCACGCAGCGGTAGCAGGTGATGCAGCGGTTCATCTCGTGCGCGATGAACTCGCCCAGGTACTGGTTGACGAACGTGCGCTTGGGCCCCGGGATGCGCCGGATGCCGTGTCCGGTGGCGATCGTGAGGTCCTGGAGCTGGCACTCGCCGCCCTCGTCACAGATCGGGCAGTCGTGCGGATGGTTCACCATCAGCCACTCCGAGACCCAGCGCCGGAACTCGCGCGACTGGGGATCGAGCGTGGTCACCTCCATCCCGTCGGTCGCCTGCGTCATGCAGCCCATCACCATCCGGCTCTTGCCCTGGATCGTCACCGTGACCGCGCACACGCGGCAGGCGCCGACCGCGCCCATGTCGCGCTGATAGCAGTAGACGGGAACCGGCACGCCCGCCACGAGCCCCGCTTCGACCAGGTTCGTGCCCGGCTCGACCGTGATGCGGCGCCCGTCGAAGGTGATCTCAGGCATGCACCATCTCCCGCCGCGCGGCGAACGGGCAGCCGCGCGCGCGCACGTGCTCCTCGAGCAGGTCGCGGAAGTGCCGGAGCAGCGACAGCGTGGGCTCGGCCGCGCCGGCGGCGAGCGCGCAGAAGGAGTTGGGCCCGATGTTGCGATAGAGGTCCTCGAGCCGGGCGATCTCCTCGAGACTGCCCTCGCCGCTCTCGAGCCGCTGGAGCAGGCGCACGCCGTAGGGCAGGCCCTCGCGGCACGGCGTGCACCAGCCGCACGACTCGCGGGCGAAGAAGCGCTGGAGGTTCAAGACCGCCTCGAGCGGGCAGTCGTCCTCGGAGAGCACGATGAAGGTGCCGGTGCCGAGCCGGCTGCCGACCTTCGCGAGCGGATCGAAGTCCATGGGCGTATCGAGCTGGTCCGCGGTGACGAAGGGCGTCGAGGCTCCACCCGGCAGCACGGCGAGCACCTTGCGCCCGCCGCGCACGCCGCCCATCTCGTCGATCAGCTCCGCGAGCGGCGTCCCGATCGGGCGCTCGAGGGCCATCGGGCGCGCGAGCGCGCCGCTGCCGCCGTAGATCTTGTTGCCCGCGCCCTCGGGGTTGCGGGCGAGTCCCTTGAACCACGCGGCGCCGTGCTCGGCGATGCCGGGCACGCAGCACAGCGTCTCCACGTTGTGCACCGTGGTCGGGCGCCCCCACAGGCCGTAGGTCGCGGGAAACGGTGGTTTCGCGCGCGGTATGGGGCGGCGCCCCTCGAGCGCGTTCAGCAGTCCGGTCTCCTCGCCGCAGATGTAGCGGCCGCCGCTCGCGTGCAGGTGGATGTCGAACGAGAAGCCCGAGCCGCCGATGCGCTCGCCCAGCAGCCCCGCGCTCCGCGCCTCGGTGAGCGCGCGCTCGAGGATGCGCGCCTGCGCGAAGTACTCGCGGCGGATGAAGAGGTACGCCTCGGTCATCTCCATCGCGTAGCCCGCGATCGCCATGC
>DATKKO010000318.1:0-3705 GCA_035542955.1 Terriglobales bacterium | reverse complement strand
CACGCCCTCGCTCAGCAGGTTGATCGCGCCCGTCGTGTCGCCCGCGGTGAACATGCGGATCGCCTCCGTGGCTTCGGGCATCGGCCCCTCCGCGGGAACGGCGCCCGACGCGATCAGAGAAGCGCGCGCCGCGGCCGTGTCACCCAGCGCCCACTGCATCCATGCGCGCCAGTACGGCTGGGTCGTGCCGACGGACCCGCGCAGCGCGGGCAGGTCGAGGATCTCGAGCGCCACGCGCGGGCGCTCGGCGAGCATCGCGCCCAGGGCGCAGGCGCGCAGGAACGGCCCCGAGAGCGGCTGTTGCTCGAGGCTGTCGTTGTGCACGGTGAACGCGAACGCTGGCCCACGGCGGTACCGCTCGGCGCTGAACTGGAGGAGGTAGTACGAGCGCAGGCTCGAGTCGCGATAGGCCCAGCGCACGAGCGGCCCGTCGGCCGACTGGAAGCCGATGAAGGACGGCACGCCGCCGAAAAAGAGCGTGCTCCGGTGCGGCAGCGCGGGCAGCGCCCGGCGGAGCTGGGCGAGATAGCGGCCGACCTGCGAGGTCGCGCGCTCGACGTAGAGGCGGTTCACGTGGGACTGCCTGGTCCAGATGCCGGGCACGGTGATGAACTCGTCGAGCCGCCGCCCGTTCTCCGATCCCCAGGCGAGCAGCACGACCAGCGCGAATGCCGCGGCCGGAGACCGCGCGAGCCAGGCCCCGATCGCGAGCCCCAGCCCGCACAGCGCGAACAGATAGTAGTAGGCGCTCCACACGCTCGAGACCGCGGCGATCGGCAGCGCGCCGAGCGCGGCCCACGCGAGCCCGAGCATCGCGGGCGGGATCGCGCGCGAGCGATCCTCGCGCACGGCCGGGGCGTTCCAGGTCGCGATCGCCACCGCGGCGAGCACGAGCAGAGTCGGGATCAGGCCCGGCAGAGAGTTGAGGAAGCGCAGCTCTCCCCCCGCGCGCCACTCGATGCCGAGCGCCACCTGCGCGAGATGGACGAAGGCCGCGGCGAGCCCCGCCGCGCTCCAGCCCACCGCCTGCCTCACGCCGGGACGCGCGATCGCCAGCGCGAGCCACAGCACTGCCCACAACGCCGGCGCGAGAGCGAGCGGCCCGGCGCGCGCGAGCGTCGCTCGCCACGGCTCCCCGCGCCGCCGCGCCGCCAGCGCCGCGACCACCGGCGTGAACAGCACCGTCTCCTTCGACAGCATGCCCGCGAGCAGCGCGACCGCCGCCGGCCAGCGCCGCCCGCCGAGGAAGAGCGCGAGCGCGGCGAGCGCGCAGGTCAGCGCCAGCAGATCCTGGCTGCCCGAGGCCCAGAGCAGCGGCACGTCCGCCGCGTAGTGGAGCGCCACGAATCCGGCCGCGATCGCCGCGGCCGCCGCGCCCGCGAGCCGGCGCGCGATCACGAAGAGCAACGCGAGCGCGACCAGGAAGAGCGCGAGATTCACGACGTGGAACGGCAGCGGCGATTCGCCGCCGAGGCGCGACAGGAGCCAGAAGTCGAGCTGACGGCCGACCGGGCGGACGAAGTTGCCGATCGGATCCGGGCTCGCGAGCGCCGCGCCGAGCGAGTGGTTGCGCACCTGATCGAGGAAGAGGAAGTCGTCGGCGAAGAACGGCGCCCGCAGCGCGGCGCGCTGGAGCCAGAAGGCCGCGGCGAGCACGAGCGCCAGGGCGAGGCTCGCCGGCAGGGCGCGCGATGATGGTGGGGCGCTTGCTGCCGTCGCTCCGGCGGGGGCGCTCGCACTCGGCGCGCGAGAAGGCGGCGCGGCGCGGGACTCGGCGCGATCGCTCGCCTCGCGAGGAGCGCGACGCTTCTTCACGCGCGCCGATCCTCCCGCTGCCGCAGGTCATGCCTCCCGAACATGTGGGAGACCCTAGCAAGAGAGGGGAGCCGGGGCTACTGGCAGCCGCGCAAGAGGCTCAGGGTGCCGCGACGGTGCGATTGCGGCCGGCCGCCTTCGCCTGGTAGAGCGCCCGGTCCGCCGCCTCGATGATCTGACCCATGCTCTGCGGCGGCTCGCGGCTGCGCGTCGCGAGACCCAGGCTCAAGGTCGTGCGCACGCGGCCCCCCGGCGCCTGCCAGCGCTCGCCCTCCACTCGGCGGCGCATGCGCTCGGCGATCGCGTGGGCCGCGGCCGCCTCGCAGTTCGGCAGCACGATCAGGAACTCCTCGCCGCCGTAGCGCCCGATCGCGTCGTAGGGACGGAGCACCCCGCGCAGGATCCGCACCACGCCCAGCAGCACCTCGTCTCCCGTCGGATGGCCGAAGGAGTCGTTCACTTCCTTGAAGCGGTCGACATCCGCCATGATGAGCGAGAGCGCGAGACCGCTGCGCTCCGCGCGCGCCAGCTCGCGAGCCAGCACCTCGAGGATCCCCTCCCGGTTCCACGCGCGCGTGAGCGGGTCCAGCATGCTGCGGCGCCGCAGCTCGTCGCGCTCGGCGATGAGCGCCGTCTGCTCGTCGCTCAGCGCCTGCACGCGCAGCTCGTCCTCGACCATCGCCGCCAGATCGCGCAGCGCGTCGAGATCCGCCGCCCGCGGCCGCCGCGGGCTCGTGTCGATCACGCACAGCGTGCCCACCTTGCTGCCGTCCGGCGCGCGCAGCGGATGCCCCGCGTAGAAGCGGATGAAGGGCTCGCCCGTGACCAGCGGATTGTCGCGGAAGCGATCGTCCGCGCGCGCGTCGCGCACCACCAGCGTGTCGTCGCCGAGGATCGCGTGGGCGCAGAAGGAGATCGTGCGCGGCGTCTCGCGCGCCTTCATCCCCTGGCTCGACTTGAACCACTGGACGCGCGCGTCCACGAGCGAGACGAGCGCCATCGGCGTGCGCAGGAGCCGCGCCGCCACGCGCGTGATGCGGTCGAAGCGCTCCTCCGCCGGCGTGAAGAGCAGCCCGAGATCGCGCAGGGCGCGGAGCCGCGCGGCCTCGTCCGGGGGCACAGGAGGTTGGAGCATTTGTGTGTGTGTCGATGCTGGCGGGGCGCGATCGGGTGCGGCGGGGGCCGGAATCGTGCAGAGTGCAATGGGCGAAGGTGGAGCTTTGGCGGGGCGGTCCGGGCGCCGTCGGCAGGGCCGCTGCGCATTCTGTGCGGCCGGCGCTACGAGGAGGGCGCACTCATTCGCTGGGATTACCGCGGTCGCAATCGCACCAACAGCGGTTGGCTGAGCCCGGAGCCCGTGCTACCGTGACTCTCCCACCGCGTGCCGGAGTGGCGGAACTGGCAGACGCGCGGGACTCAAAATCCCGTTCGGCTCACACCGAGTGCGGGTTCGACCCCCGCCTCCGGCACCAATACCAGCGACTTACGCAGACTGCCGACGGTCTTCATGGGACGGAAACGCACGGGAGTTTCCGTTTCGCGGCGGAATCAGCCCAGCAGGGAGATCGGCCGAAGGGTCGCGATGTCCACGCCTCTCGCCCAGCTCAGAACGACCACTGCAGCCGTGTGAGCAGGATCCCCCCGTCGTCACCGAACTCGGTGCCGCTCGAGCCGCCGAAAGCGAGCGCGGTGACCGTGACGTCGAGGTTCGCCAATGCCGAGACTGTCACGGCCGGGCCCAAGTACCACGAGCGATCGCTGGGGTTGAGGATGCCTGTGAGATCCCCGCGCACGAGTGGCCCCAGGTTGCGCGCCGCCTCGCCGAAGAGCGATGCGCGCGCCGGCGACAGCCAGCCACGCTCGCTCGCCACCAGGAGCTGCTCACCTCCC
>DATKKO010000317.1:0-4150 GCA_035542955.1 Terriglobales bacterium | reverse complement strand
TGACGGACGGGCCGGTCGGCCAGGTGGCCGGGCCCATCGAGTCGCCGGGGAACGGCTGGTTCCTCGTGAAGATCGTCGACCGCCGCCCGCGCACGCGCGAGCCGTTCGACCAGGTCCGCGACGGACTACGCTCGATGCTGCAGCAGGGCAAGCGCCGCGCGCAGCTCGAGCAGTCCCAGCGCGACCTGACGGCCCAGTACCACGTGAAGATCGCGCCGGACGCGGTGGAGATCCTGTTCCGGCGCTACAACTCCCCGAAGGACACGATCCGGGTGGGGAACGCGCCCATGCCGGTCGCGGCGCCGCCCACGCCGCAGGAGGCGCGTCAGCCGCTGGCCCAGTACGACGGCCTGCACGGTGCTCCCGTCCCCTACACGCTGGGGGACGCGGTCAAGGACCTGCAGAACGAGGCCAACCCACATCCGAACTTCAACGTCTCCCCGATGATCGATCAGTGGGTGCGCGCGATGGTCCTGCAGAAGGTCCTCGCCGTGGAGGTGGAGAGGCGCCATATCGCCGAGGAGCCCGCGATCGTGCGCCAGGCCCGCCGCGAGAGGGACAACGTGCTGCTCCAGGCGGCCTACGGCACGCTGGTCGCGGATCGCAGCCAGGTCACGGAGAACGACATCCGCGCCGATTTCGAGCGCCATGCGAGCCAGCTCAAGCGGGTGCAGAACGTGCGGCTGCGGGTCGCGCTGATCTCGGACTCCGCGGCGGCCAGGCGCGCGGCCCAGTCGTCCCAGGGGGGCGCCCCCTTCGCGGACATCGTGCGCGCGGGCGCGGCGCGCGTGAGCGAGACCGCCGTGAGCTATCCCACGAACGATCCGATCTGGAAGGTGCTCGAGAGCTCCTTCCTGCGCATGGAGCCCGGGCAGTCCGAAGGTCCGTTCGCCAGGGGGCGCGGCACCTGGATCGTGGTCCAACTCGTCGACAAGACCGTGCTGCCGATGGCCTGGGAGACGGTCGACCCGGGCACGAGACAGGCGCTCCAGGGCGAAGCCGCCGAGCTGAAGCGCGAGGCCCGATTGAACCAGGTCACGGACTCGTTGCGGACCGTGTATCGACCCGTGATCTATTCCAAGCGCCTGAAGTCGATCCCCTGGCCGGTTCCGGCCGCGCCGGCTCCGGGCGCCTGAGCGCGGGCGCCTCCGACCTCCCTGGCACCGGCCGCTTCGAGCGAAGCGGCCGGATCGGGTAGATTCCGCCGCACGAGGCCGCGCGCTCCCCCGCACCCCCCGGGAGTGATCCATGCCCGCGCTCGCCCTCGCCGCCGGCATCGTCCTCGGCTTCGTCGTCCTCTGGGACTCGTTCGAGACGATCCTGCTGCCGCGCCGCGCCTCGAATCCCCTGCGCATCACCCGCGCCGTGCTCGAGAGCATCTGGCGCGTGTGGAGCGCGGCCTCGCGGCCGATTCGGGATCGCTCGAGGCGCGAGAACTTCCTCTCGTTCTACGCGATCCTCTCGCTGCTCTTCCTGTTCGCGGTGTGGGCCTTCGCCCTGATCACGGCCTTCGCTCTCGCGCACTGGTCCATCGGCCGGCGCGCCTCCGTGCTCGTGAGCTTCGGAGACGCGCTCTACCTCAGCGCCAGCACGTTCTTCACGCTGGGACTCGGCGACGTCGTCCCCAGGGGCGGCTGGGCGCGCACGATCACCGTCATCGAGGCCGGCATGGGCTTCGGCTTCCTCGCGCTCGTGATCTCGTACCTGCCCGTCCTCTATCAGGCCTTCTCGCGGCGCGAGGTGCGGATCACCACGTTGGACGAATGGTCGGGCTCGCCGCCCAGCGCGGCCGCGCTGCTGCGGAGGAACGCCGAGGGCCAGGACCCGCGCGCGATCGCCACGCTGCTCCGCGACTGGGAGGTGGCCGCGGCCGAGCTGCTCGAGAGCCACATCTCGTACCCCATCCTCGCGTTCTTCCGCTCGCAGCACGACAACCAGTCGTGGATCGCCTCGCTCACCACCATTCTCGACACCTGCGCCCTCATCCTCGTCGGCGTGGAGGGCGTACCCGAGTTCCAGGCCCGGCTCACCTTCGCGATCGGACGGCACGCCGCGGTGGACCTGAGTCAGATCCTCGGGCTCGAGCCCGAGCCCCCGCCGCAGGACCGGCTCGGGGGCGAGGATCTCGCCCGGCTGCGCGCGTGGCTCGCGCAGGGCGGGGTGGTACTCGCGGAAGGTCCGGAGGCCGAGCGGCACCTCACCGAGCTGCGCGCGATGTACGAGCCGTACGTGCACGTGCTCGCGCGCTACCTGCTGATGCCGCTCCCCACCTGGGTGCCGCCCGAGGGGCCGCGGTTCAACTGGCGGACGACGGCCTGGGCGCGGACCGCGCGCCGGGACGCGCACTGAGATCGAGCGCGCCACGGCCGAGTCTCAGTCGCCGGTTCGCCGCTCGGAGGCGCGCAGGACGAGGCAGGCGGACCGCGGCTTCACCTCGCCGGCGCGACGTGCGCCCGGATCCAGTTCGTGATCGTGTCGAGCGCGACTGGGGCGATCGTCTCCTCGATGCTTCCGTATTCGCTCGGCAGCCCGGTGGCGCTGGTCTGGAGCAGGTGATCGAGCCCGGGCAGCTCGATCGTGCGCGCGTCGCGGTCGCCTCCCGCGCGCAGCGCGCCGGCGATCGCGGACAGGTTCTCCTTCGGCGTGACCTGCAGGTCCCTGGCGCCCGCGAGGGCGAGCACCGGGCAGGTGATCCGGCGCAGGGCCGGGCGGGGATCGTGCGCGAGGAACCAGCGGAGCCAGGGCGACGAGACGCTGGCCACCTGCCGCTCCTCGAACCCGGGCGGGATGCGGCCGCGCTGCGCCGCGGACAGGGAACCGATCGCGCGGCGCACGACCCGGTGGAGCGAGGCGTCGAGCCCGTTCGTGTCGCGGGCCGCGCGCACCGCGGCGAAGAGCCGGCGCTGGAGCGCGCGGTTCCACTCGGACATGTCGTCGCGCCGGCCCGAGGCCCTCTCCAGGGCCTCGTTCTGGAGCAGCAGGAGGCTGTCGCCCGGAACGCCCGGGGCCGAGAGCAGCACGAGGAAGGCGATGCTCCGGTCCTGCGACGCGAGCAGCGGCGCGATCACGCCGCCCTCGCTGTGTCCGAGCAGACCGACGCGCGCTCGGGCCACCTCGGGACGCGAGCGCAGGAATTCGAGCTCGGCCCGCGCGTCGCTCGCGAAATCGGCGGTCGTCGAAGTCGCGTAGGCGCCCGTGGACTTGCCCGTCCCGCGGTCGTCGCAGCGCAGCACCTCGAGCCCCGCGCGCGTGAGCCGATCGGCGATCACGAGGAAGGGCCGGTGGCCCAGCATCTCGTCGTCCCGGTTCTGCGGGCCGGAGCCGGTGATCATCAGCACGGCCGGGAACGGTCCCGCGCCGCGCGGCCTCGTGATCGTGCCCGCGAGCCGCACGCCGGCGGCGCGGTTCTCGATCGACACGTCCTCGACCGCGTACGGATACGGCGGCACGGGGTCCTGCGAACGGCGCGGCTCGGGCGCCGCGCCCCGTCCGAGGTCGAGCGGCATCGAGTAGCCGCCCTGGGTCCAGGTCCCCCGGATGATCCCCCCGTTCTCCGCCATCACGCCGTGGTAGGACGCGCCGATCCGGCCGAGTGCGACGCGGATCGCGCCGCGGCTGATGAGCAGCGAGTCCATGCCGATGCCGCTCGCGTGCTGCTCCGGGATGTCGATCGTGCCCACGAGGCCGCCCAGCTCGCCGTGGATGATGCGGAAGATGATCTGCACGCGCGCGCCCCCCACGGGGAGCGCTCCGTACCAGTCGCCGACGAAGCGCAGCGCGTCGGCGGAGAGACGCCGGGCCGGCGCCGCGATCGCGGCGCCGGTCGGCGCGGCGGAGCACGAGAGTGCGAGCAGACTCAGGAGGATCGCGCGGACGCAGCCATGACGGTGGGACATGGTGGATCTCCGGGGCACGCGGTGAACGGGGCGGATCCAGACTCAGTGTAACGCTGCGGCGAGCCTCACCGGTACGGCGGGCCGGGTTCGCCGAACTCCGTGCACGTCGAATCGCGCGTCACCGGCCGCGGCCGCGCGAGCCTCCCTACCTCAGCCGGCGCCGCACCTCGGCCGCGCGCCGCTCGCTTGCCTCGACCCGCGTGCCGTCCCGCAGCTTGAGCACGAGCACGCCCTCCTCGCCGCCGTAGGACTCG
>DATKKO010000316.1:0-2473 GCA_035542955.1 Terriglobales bacterium | reverse complement strand
CCCCCGCTCGCGTTGAAGCTCGCGAGGAACACGTCGGGCGAGTAGGGCGCCGTGAGCGGGCCGCCACCGAAGTTGAGGTCGTCCACGATCACGCCGGTCATGATCAGCGCGCCGTCCGGGCCGGCCGCGAGGCCGCGCGCGACGCCGCCGAAGACCGGGGCGCTGGCGGGCGCGTACCGCGCGGCCCACTGGAGCGTGCCGTCGGCCGCGTAGGTCGCGATGAAGGGCGCCTGGATCGAGTCGGTCGTGGAGCCCGCGCCGCCCGCGATCGACACGTGCCCGCTCGGCGCCGTGGCCACGGCGTTCGCGCTGTCGGGCCCCGGGCTACTGACGGACCGGCCCCAGCGCGGCGCGCCCGCGTTCGTGAGCGCGAGCAGGAACGCGTCCGTGGCGGCCGCGGTCATCGGGCCGCTCCCGAAATCGATCGTGCCCGCGAAGGCGCCCGCCACATAGATCCCGTTCGTGTCGGCCGCGAGCGCGCTCGCCTGGTCCGCGCCGGCCGCGCCGTACCGGATCGCCCAGCGCGGCGCGCCGTTCGCGGCCGCGTAGGTCGCCACGAAGATGTCGGAGCTGCCGGCGCTCGCGAGCGCTTGGCCCGCGAAGAGCGCGGTGCCCGTGAACCAGCCCGCGATCGCGATGTCGCCGCTCGTGTCGAGCGCGATCGCGTACGCCTTGTCCTGGCCCGCGCCGCCGTCCCTGACGGCCCACATGGGCGCGCCGGTCGCGCCCGACAGCTTCAGCACGAAGACGTCGGAGCCGCCGGCGGTCGCGAGCGCGATCGGCGCGCCGGGCGTGCCGGAACTCGTGACGCTGGAGGTGAACCAGCCGACCGCATAGACGTCGCCGTTCGTGTCGGTCGTGACGCCGGTCACGTTGACGGCCGCGCCGGCGCCGCCGAGCTGCAGCACCCAGGACGCGACGCCCGCGACATACGAGCCCACGATCCCGTCCGGAGCGCCGCGCGCGCGCAACGCGCCGGCCCCGAGGTCGACCTGGCCCGAGAGCGTGCCGCCCGCGATGACGCCGCGCGTGCCGATCGCGGTCGAGGTGAAGGCGGCGGACGCCGGCGGCGTGACGTTCCCGAACCCAACGTTCCAGGTCGGGGGCGACTGCGCGCTCGCGCGCGTGGCGAGCAGCAGGGCGGCCGCGGCGAATAGGGCACCGATTCGCCGCATCATTTGCGTCGATTCCAATCGATGGGGGCCTCGTACGCGCCGCCGGCCGCGATGCGGCCCGTGGAGGGCTCGCGCACGACGCGCACGCTGCGGTTCACGTTCTGCACCTTCACGGGCCCGAGCGGGCCCGGGCGCGGCGCGTTCGGATGCGGCGGCATCCACGGCGCGCGCATGGCGCCCCACACTTCGGTGATAGCAACGCTCAGCGCGTCCTCGCACGACGCGCCCGCGAGCAGCTCGTCGACCAGTTCCCGCACCGTCATGAGCGTCTCCGGCGCTTCGTGAGCGGCCGCACCTTCGCGGTCAGTCGCTCGAAGGTGCTCTCGTCGTCGTGCCAGCCGATCCCGCGGTTCTGCTCCTTGTCCGAAAGCGGCACGCGCCGGCTATGCTCGCTGTACCGGCCCTCGTCATCCGGGTAGACCGTGTAGAAGTCTTTGATCGCTTCCCCGACCTCGACCTCGCGCTCCAGCTCGTGCTCCGCGCTCGCGAACGGCGCCGCGGCCTTCGCGCGGATCTCGGCGACCAGCCCCTCGAACTCCTGCAGCACCTCGGCCGCGCGGTCCGTGCGGTACGCGCCCGCGCGCGAACTCCAATCGCTCAGCTCGCGGTGCGCGTCGAGCGCGCGGTCCAGCACCGCCACGATGCCGGCGCGCTCGTCCCAGTCCTGCGTCTCGCGGATCGCGAGCTGCAGGCGCGGGATCAGGGTCCCGATGTCGAGCGCCCTCGCGTGCAGCGCGCGCGCGAGCGACTCGTCGGGCGCCTCGCTCGCGGGCGGCTTGTTGTGCACGCCGTCCGGCATGGTGCGGATCGCGGACATCGTGTCCGCGAACGGGTGATCGAGGCTCTCGTCCCCGAAGGAGCCGAGCGCTTCGAGCAGCGCGCGACCGACCACGACCGGGATCGTGTCGGTCGCGCTCAGGATCGAGCGGCCCTCCGCGAGGCGGCTCGCGGCGCCCGGGCCGGCGAAGGCCGCGAGGGTGAGGATGGCATCGACTTCGAGATTGGACATGAGACTCCTTTTGTGCGATAGGGTCGAGATATGTATTGTGCGAGGTGCCTGCGGCCGGCTGACTGCGCGTACGAGGTGAGGTCAATGACGTCCCTGTACGTGGTTGGGGTCTGCCTTCAGCACCTCGTCCCCGCGCGTCGGCTCGTGCGGCTCTCGGTCACCGGGTGGTTCTACGAAACGATCGGGCAGGTATCGGCCAATGCGTGAGACCTTGACGGCCTATGAATGCGAGGTGTGTGGGCGACCGGCCGACTGCGCGCTCTGTGCAGCGATGCAAGACGGCGGCCTG
>DATKKO010000315.1:0-11933 GCA_035542955.1 Terriglobales bacterium | reverse complement strand
CGCGCTCGGCGGGGGCCGCGCTCGGCGACACCGCGCGCCGGCTGGGGATCCGCCGCCGCGTCGCCGAGGCGAATCTCGCGCTCGCGTTTCCCGAGCGGAGCGCGGCGGAGCGCGACGCCGTGCTGCGCGCGCACTATCGCGAGCTGGGGCGCGTCGCGGCGGAGTACGGGCACCTCGCGCGGCTCGCGCGCGCGCCGCTGGGCGAGGCGATCGTGAGCTTCCGGGGCCAGGAGCACGCCGAGTCGATCCGCGGGCGCGGGGCCGTGATCATGAGTGGGCACTTCTCGAACTTCGAGCTGCTCGGCGCCTGGCTCACGCGGATGAACCCCGTCGACTTCGTCGTGCAGCCGCTGTCGAACGCCGGCGTCGAGGCGCTCATCGCCCGCCGCCGCGCGGCCGCGGGGGTCGGCTGCATCCGCACGTCGGAGGGCATGCGCCGCATCTACGACGCGCTGCGCGCGGGACGCTGGGTGGCGTTCCTCGCGGATCAGGACGCGCGTCGCCGCGGGCTGTTCGTGCCGTTCTTCGGCAGGCCCGCGAGCACGCCGGCGGGCCCCGCGCGCTGCGCGCTCCGGCTCGGCGTGCCGATCGTGATGGGATTCCTCGCTCGTCGCGAGGACGGCCGCTTCGATCTCGACGTGGTCCCCCCGCTGCGGGTCGAGGATCCCGCGGCGCCGGACGCGCTCTGGCGGCTGACGGCGCTGCACACCTCCGTGCTCGAGGAGCGGATCCGCGCGCGTCCCGACCTCTGGTTCTGGCTCCATCGCCGGTGGAAGACACGGCCGGAGCGCGTGCAGGAGGCGGTGGGCGCAGCCCCTTCGCGGGAGGGAGGAGTCCGGCGATGACCACGGCCCAGCCCGGCGCGTTCCGGTTCCTCGTGCGCGTGCGGTACGCGGACACGGATCAGATGGGCGTGGCGTACTACGCCAACTATCTCCGCTGGTTCGAGGTCGGGCGTGCGGAACTGCTCCGGGCGCGGGGCATGAGCTACCAGGAGGTGGAGGCGGCCGGCGTGCGCCTGCCGGTCACGGAAGCGCGCTGCCGCTACTCGAAGCCCGCGCGCTACGACGACCTGATCGCGATCGAGGCGGCGATCGCGCATCTCGGCCGGGCCTCGGTGCGCTTCGAGTACTGCGTGCGCCGGGAGACCGATGGCGAGGTCCTGGCGCGAGGCATGACCGAGCACTGCTTCATCGACGCGGCCGGGAAACCGGTGCGTCCGCCCGCCTTCCTCTCCGATCTGCTCGCGCGTCCCTGAGCGCGTGCGGCTCGATCCCCGCCGAAGCGCGCGGTCCGATCCCTGCGAACGCGCGCCTGGTCGGGCGCGGGCGCTCAGGACGTGAAGCCGAGGCCCTTCCCGGGAGGCGGCCCGCCCGGGATCTTGATCGGCCCGAACTGTTCCTCGTAGTTCTTCAGATTCTGCTCGAGGGCGGCGAGGAAGGACTTGGCGTGCTGCGGCGTCATGATGATGCGGGAGAGAACGCGCGCCTTCGGGAGTCCGGGCAGGGCGCGGGCGAAATCCAGGATCACCTCGGAAGGCGAATGGGCGATGACGGCGAGGTTCGCGTAGACGCCCTCCGCCTCCTTCTCGCCCACCTCGATCTGGATCTGGGTCGGCATCGGATTTTGGCCTTTTTCCACGGGAGGCTCCTCTTCGCACCCAATCGGGCGGCGGGTGGGGGGCGTGCGGGCTCACGGACTGCCCTGCGCTGCGCGGGGACCATAGGAAGCGCGCCCGCTAGGGTCAAGAGCAAAGCCGGGTTAGGCGGGCGCGGCAGGCTCGGCGGGATGATCGCCGCGCTGATCCTTCATGGCATACCGCTTGCGCCGATTCCAGCGCGGAAGGGTCATCCAGCCTGGTCTCGGAGGTCCCGATGTCTTCCGACCCTGTGACGGGGAGCGCTCGCGCGGACGCGGTGCGTGGCGGTTCGTCCGACGGTCTGACCGGCGGCGAGGTGGCGGCGCTCGTCGCGGGCCTCGCCGATCTGCGAGCCGTCGAGCGCGTGGCGCTGGCCGCGGCCGTTCATCCGGCGGGCGCGGGCTTCGAGCGCGCCTGGCTCCTGGTGTGGAGCGCGCGCAGGGAACGCCTCGAGGAAGTGGACTCGGCCGAGGCTTCCGCTCCGGCCCTTGAGCTGCCGGAAGCGCTGAGGCGGGTGGCCGGGAGGGGGCTCTCGCTCGACGGGGGTGCCGACCGGCCCTCGATGCGGCCTCAGGACCTCGGCCCTGGAGCCGCCGATGCCTGGGCCCGGGGCGTCGCGATCTCGGACGGCGGGGCCGACGCGCGCGTGCCGTGGAAGGGAGCGGGGCACGTGGGCGCGTTCACGCTTCGCCGCTCCGGGCTGCCATGGGCTCTGGTCGTCGGGACGTGGAGCACGGCTCCCACAGCGGAACGTGCGAGCGCCCTCGAGAACCTCGAAGCGCTGTGCGCCCATGCTGGGCTCGCGATCGATCGCGCGCACGAGCTGCGCTGGCGGGCGAGGCAGAGCGCGGCGCTGGCCGACGCGGCGCGGGCCGCGGGGTCGACTCTCGACCTCTCCGAGTTCCTCCAGCTCGTCACGCGCCACGCCGCGCAGGGTCTGCGCGCGCGCGCCGGCGCGCTGTGGCTCGCCGCGCCGGGCGGGCTTCGGCTCGAAGCGGCGCACGGCACGGCCCGGGCGCGGGCGGGCGCCGCCGATCCGCTGCTCGAGATCGCGCGCGGCGTGGCCGACGAGGGCCGGTGCCGGAGTGCGGACCTGCCCTCGGATGGATCCGGCGTTCCCGGGCCCGCGAGCGATCTCGAGCCGGCGCTGGTGTGCCCGTTGCGCGCGTACGGACGTGCGCTCGGCGCGCTGGCCTGCCGGGGCCCCGCCCCGGATCATCCGAGCGATCCGGTCGGATTCGCCCCGGCGGACGTCGAGTTCCTGACCGCGCTCGCCGACCTCGCGGGGCTCGCCGTCGATCACGCCGCGTCGCAGACGAAGCTCCGGCAGGCCGCGCAGGAGCGGCGGGAATGGACCGTTCGGCTCCAGCGCCAGGAGCGCCTCGCGTGGCTCGGCGAGCTGGCGATCCGCATGACGCGCGAGGCGCGGAATCCGCTGGCCTCGATCGCCGCGTTCGCGCTCCGCGTCCAGCGCGCTCTCGCCGAGGACGATCCCAACCGCGAGTACCTCGACATCGTCCTGAGCGAGAGCCGGAAGCTCGAGCGCCTGCTCGAGGAGTTGCTCCCGGTCCCGGCCGCGGAGGCGAGCCTCCGCGTCGAGAGTCTGAACGCGGTCGCGCAGGAGGCCGTGGACGCGGCGGCGGAGACCCTGGTGCGGCGGCGCGTGCGCCTCGTGAAGAAGCTCTCGCCCGATCTGCCCCCGCTCCTCCTCGACCGCGAGCGCATCGGCCGGATGATGTCGCATCTGCTGGGCAACGCGCTGGAGTCGGTGAGTCCGGGCGGGCGCGTGCGCGTGGAGTCCCGGCTGGCCGGGTCGGACGTCGTGCTCGAGGTGGCCCACGACGCGCCGCGCGGCGCTGGAGATCTGCTCGAGCAGGCGTTCGTTCCCTTCGCGGTGCGGCAGCCGGGCGGCCCGGATGTGGGTCTCGCGGTCGCGCAGCAGATCGTGCGCGAGCACGGAGGACGGATCCGCGTGCGCAGCGAGGCCGAGTGGAGCACGGTCTTCACGCTCAGCCTGCCGATCCACCGCAACGAGGACCGGCGGCAGCCGGGGCCCGATCGGCGTCGCGCGCACGAGGACCGCAGGGCGCAGCGCGCGCCCGCGTGAGCGGACGGGATCCGCGCGATTCGCGCGCCGGAAGGCAAGCCGGTCCGATGGACGCGGGGCCGCGATGCGCCTACCATTTGCTCCCGGTCTTCGCGGCGCCGAGCGGTTGACCCGCTGCGGACGACGTGATAATCGTCCACGTTCCCGAGTTGGCAGGGGGGCGCTCCCTGCTTCCCGGAACGGCTTGGTGCGACCCTAGCTCAGTTGGTAGAGCACGTGACTGAAAATCACGGTGTCCCCAGTTCGATTCTGGGGGGTCGCACCATCATTGTTCCCGCCGGGCGCGGCACCTGCGTGCACGGGCGGGCGAGCCGGTGTAGCTCAGCTGGTAGAGCACTCGATTCGTAATCGAGCGGTCAACGGTTCGAATCCGTTCACCGGCTCCAGGTCTCTGCCGGGGGCGCCGTTGCCGTCCCGGGCGCTCCCTGCCGGCGCGCGGCGGGCTCCCCGCGCCCCGGCGCGCGAGGAATCGTGATGGCCTCCCCGCTCATGATCAGCGTGGCCGGCGTGCGCGGCATCGTCGGCGACTCGCTCACGCCGCCGGTCGCGAGCCGCTTCGCGGCGGCCTTCGCGCGCGCGCTCGGACCGGGCCCGGTGGTGGTCGGGCGGGACGCGCGCCGATCGGGCCCGGCCGTCTACCACGCGGTCGCGGCGGGCCTGCGCGGGGCCGGACGGGAGGTGATCGATCTCGGGCTCGCCACCACGCCCACCACCGAGATCGCGGTCGAGCGCGCGTCCGCCGCGGGCGGGGTCATCATCACCGCGAGCCACAACCCGGCGGCCTGGAACGCGCTCAAGTTCCTCTCCGAGCGCGGCGAGTTCCTGGGCCCGCGCGAGGGCGCGGCGGTACGGGCCGCGTTCGAGGCGGATCGGGATCTGTGGTCCCGGGCGGAGGCGCTCGGCGGCGAGCGGGCCGAACCCGCGGCGCTCGAGTGGCACCTCGAGCGCGTACTCGGGCTCGACGTGCTGGACCTCGGCGCGATCCGTGACCGGCGGCTCGCGGTGGCGGTGGACGGTTGCTCGAGCGCGGGCGGGCTCGCGCTCCCGCCGCTCCTGCGCGCGCTCGGCGCGATCGTGACCGAGGTGGATTGCGTGCCCGATGGCGAGTTCCGGCGCGAGCTCGAGCCGCTGCCGGAGCACCTCGGCCGGCTCGAGCGCGCCGTGCTCGAATCCCGCGCGGATTTCGGCGTGGCCGTCGATCCGGACGCGGATCGGGCGGCCTTCGTGGACGCGCGCGGCGCGCCGCTCGGCGAGGAGTTCACGCTCGCGTTGTGCGCGCAGGTGGTGCTCGCGCGACGGCCCGGCCCGGTGGTGACAAACCTCTCCACCTCCCGTATAGTCGATGCCGTGTGTCGCCGGGCGGGCGTGCCCCTGCATCGGACCGCCGTGGGTGAGGCTCACGTCGTGGCCGGCATGCGGAAGGTGGGGGCGGTGGTGGGAGGGGAGGGCAACGGCGGCACGATCCTGCCCGCCGCGCACTACGGCCGCGACGGGTTGGTGGCGGCGGCCCTGATCGCGCAGGCGCTCGCCGGGAGCGGAACGACGTTGCGGGCTCTGGCCGATGCGCTTCCCGAGCTGCACATGGTGAAGCGGAAGCTGTCCCTGCCGGGCGCCAGTTGGGAGGAGGCGGCCGCCCGACTGCGCCGGCGCTTCGCCGGACACGAGGCCGACGACACGGACGGCCTGCGCTTCGCGCGCGGCGAGGAGTGGGTGCACGTCCGCCCGTCGGGCACGGAGCCGGTGGTGCGGATCATCGCCGAGGCGCCGGCGGCGGCGCGGGCGATGGAGCTGGCCGAGGAGGCGCGGGCGGCGCTCGCGTAGGAGGAGTTCGTCCATGTGCGGAATCGTGGGCTACGTCGGGCCGAGGCCCTGTCTGCCGATCCTGATCGACGGGCTCAAGCGGCTCGAGTACCGCGGCTACGACTCCGCGGGCGTGGCCGTGCAGAACGACGGCCGCGTCACGGTGGTGAAGGCCGCGGGCAAGATCCGCGAGCTCGAGAGCCGGCTCGCCCGGATCTGCCTGCCGGGCACGGTGGGGATCGCGCACACGCGCTGGGCCACGCACGGCGAGCCGAACGACGTGAACGCGCACCCGCACGTGGACTCGGCCGGCCGGCTGGCCCTGGTGCACAACGGCATCATCGAGAACTACGCCGTGCTCAAGTCGGCGCTGCAGGCCGAGGGCCGCGTGTTCCTCACCGAGACCGACACCGAGGTGCTGGCCCAGCTCGTCGAGAAGTACCGCGAGCGCGGGCTCAAGCTCGAGGAGGCGGTGGTCAAGGCGCTGGCCGACGTCGAGGGCACCTACGGCATCGCGGTGATGTGCGCCGACGAGCCGGGCACGATCGTGGGCGCGCGCAAGGGCAGCCCGCTCGTGGTGGGCGTCGGCGACGGCGAGTACTTCCTGGCCTCGGACGTCGCGCCGATCGTGAACCACACGCGGCAGGTGGTCTATCTCGACGACGGCGAGATGGCGGTGATCACGCCCCGCGGCTTCCACACCGCCACGATCACCGCGGAGCGCATCGACAAGGCGGTCGAGGAGGTCGAGTGGGACCTCTCGCAGATCGAGAAGAGCGGCTTCGCCCACTTCATGCTCAAGGAGATCTTCGAGCAGCCTGCCTCGGTGCGGAACTCGATGCGCGGCCGGCTCGACGCGACCCAGGGGCTGGGTCGGCTCCACGGGCTCAACCTGAGCGACGAGGAGCTGCGCGACATCCGCCGCCTCATCCTGCTCGCGTGCGGCACGTCGTGGCACGCGGGCCTCATCGGCGAGTACATGATCGAGGAGCACGCGCGCATCCCGGTCGAGGTCGAGTACGCCTCGGAGTTCCGCTACCGCAACCCGATCGTGCGGGAGGGCACCACGGTAGTGGTGATCTCGCAGTCGGGCGAGACGGCGGACACGCTGGCCGCGATGCGCGAGGCGCAGCGCCGCGGCGCCCGCGCGCTCGGCATCGTGAACGTGGTGGGCTCGACGATCGCCCGCGAGTCGGACGGCGGCGTCTACATCCACGCCGGCCCCGAGATCGGCGTCGCCTCGACCAAGGCGTTCACCGGCCAGGTCGCGGTGCTCTCGCTGCTCACGCTCGTGCTCGGGAGGCTGCGCACGCTGAGCGCCGAGGCCGGGATCCAGATCGCGCGCGAGCTCGCCTCGATTCCGGCGAAGATGGAGAGCATCCTCTCGCGCAGCGACGAGGTGCGGACCATCGCGGAGTCGTACTGCCATCACAACAACTTCCTCTACCTGGGTCGCGGCTATCAGTTCCCGGTGGCGCTCGAGGGCGCGCTCAAGCTGAAGGAGATCTCCTACATCCACGCCGAGGGCTACCCGGCCGCGGAGATGAAGCACGGGCCGATCGCGCTCATCGACGAGCGCATGCCGGTCGTCTTCCTCTGCACGCGCGACGGCGCCTACGACAAGGTGATGAGCAACATGATGGAGGTGCGGGCGCGGAAGGGCTCGATCCTGGCGGTGGCGACGGAGGGCGACACCGAGGTGGGGCACGTCGCCGATCACGTGATCCACGTGCCGCAGACCCTGCCCATGCTCCAGCCGCTGCTCTCGGTGATCCCGCTCCAGCTGCTCGCCTATCACATCGCGGTGCTGCGCGGCTGCGACGTCGATCAGCCGCGCAACCTGGCGAAGAGCGTCACGGTCGAATGAACCCGCGGCGGAGGCACGTATGAAGAGCCCACTCCACGTTCCCGGCGCCCCGGCGGCGATCGGTCCCTACAGCCAGGCCCAGGTGCTGCGCCTGCACGGCGGCGGCCGGATGGTGTTCACCTCCGGCCAGATCGGCCTCGATCCGGCCCGCGGCGCGATGGTCGCGGGCGGGATCGCCGAGCAGACCGAGCAGGTGCTGCGCAATCTCGCCGAGGTGCTCCGCGGCGCGGGGCTCACGCTGGCCGACGTGGTGAAGACCACGGTCTACCTCGCCGACGTGGCCGAGTTCACGGCGATGAACGAGGTCTACGGCCGGCACTTCGCCTCCGATCCCCCCGCGCGCACGACCGTGGGCGCCGCCGGCCTGCCCCGTGACGCGCGGGTCGAGATCGACGCGATCGCGGTGGGACGGGACCTCTGAGCCCGCGACGCGCGCGCGCGACCACCGGCGTGAGCGACCGGCGCCGGATCGAAGTGCGGCTCACGGCGGAGGTCGCGTGCGCGGGCTGAGCGTCCAAGCTGGGTCCGGCGGACCTGCTCGAGGCGCTGCACGGCCTTCCGGCGCGGACACGCGACCGGCGCGTGCTCGTGGATCAGTCCACCCTGGACGACGCGGGCGTCTTCGCGCTCCGGCCCGGCTTGGCGTTGGTCCAGACGGTCGACTTCTTCACCCCGGTGGTGGACGACCCCTACGACTACGGCCAGATCGCGGCGGCCAACGCGCTCTCCGACGTCTACGCGATGGGCGGCACACCGCTCACCGCGCTCGCAGTCCTCTGTCTGCCCGAGCACCGGATCCCGTCCGAGGCCGTGACCGCGATCCTGCGGGGCGGGCAGGACAAGATGCGCGAGGCCGGCGTGAGCGTGATCGGCGGGCATTCGGTGGTCGATTCCGAGATCAAGTTCGGCTACAGCGTGACCGGGATCGCGCGGAGACGGCGGCTGCTCACGAACGCGGGCGCGCGCCCCGGGGACGCGCTCGTGCTCACGAAGCCGCTGGGCACGGGCGTGCTCGCCACCGCGCTCAAGCAGGAGCGGCTCGATCCGGGCGCGCTGCGCAAGCTCACACGCACGATGACCACGCTGAACCGCGGCGCCTCGGCGGCGGCCGTGGAATTCGGCGCGCACGCGGCCACCGACGTCACGGGATTCGGGCTCCTCGGGCACGCGACCCAGCTCGCCGAGGCGAGCGGCGTCACGCTGCGGCTCCGGCCCGCTCCGCGCTGGTTCCTGCCGCGCGCGTTGGAGATGGCAGCGGCGGGTGCGATCGCGGGCGGGTTGAAGCGCAATCGCGAGTTCTTCTCGTCGGCGGTGGCGGAGGGATCGCTGCCGGACCCCATGCGGCTCGCGCTCTACGATCCGCAGACCTCGGGTGGGCTGCTCATCGCCTGCCCGCGGCGGCGGACGGCCGCCTTGCTGGCCGGACTCCGGCGGCGGCGGGTGTGGTCGGTCGAGGCGGGCGAGGTCCTGCCGCGGGGCGAGCGGGCGATCGAGCTCGTGGCCTCCTGAGCGCGGCGCGTTCGGATACGATGACGACGATGTCCACGATGGGCCCCGGTCCGTGCGGACCGGGAGCGGCGCGGGAACGAATGGGATCTGGTGGTCCCCGGGGACTTCAAATCCTGCGGTCGGACGTTGAGAGCGTCCGAGGTGGGTTCGATTCCCACGCGTTCCCGCCATCGCGGATCGCGGTGCCGCTCGCGTGTCTCGCGATCGTGCTGGTGGCGGCGGCGGCCCGCGCGCAGGAGCCGGCCGCGGTCGACACGGCGGCGCGGGGCGCGGTCCCGCGCATCGTGACGCCGCGGGGCGCCGCACCCGATACCACGACGCCACCGGTCCTGCGCCCCCCGCGCGCGACGGCCCCCGACACGATCTCTCTGCGCTCGCCCCGGCGGCGCGCGGCGATCCTCGGTCCGGACTCGACGGGAGCGCGGAGGCGTTCGGGCAAGGGTTTCCTCACGGCGCCGCGCTGGGTGATGCTGCGCTCGCTGATCTTCCCGGGATGGGGCCAGCTCGAGAATCGCGCCTGGCTCAAGGCGCTGATCCTCGGCGGCGCGGACGGCTATCTGCGCGTGCGTGCGATCGACGACGAGCGGAGGATCCGGCGGTTGTTGGACGAGACGAACCAGGCGAAGGCCGCGTACGACCTGGCGAACCTCGCCTACGCGGACTCGCTCGCCGCTCACGGCGACACGACGAGCGCGCCCGGCGTCATCCTCGCGGGGAACGCGCTCGGCGCCGCCAACATCCGCTACAACGACCTGGCCAACTCCTACAACTCGCTGCTCAACGGCCAGGTCTCGCGCCTCTGGCTGCTTGGCGGCGTGGTGGTCTACGCCATGATCGACGCCTACGTCGACGCACACTTCCGCAACTTCAAGATCGAGTTCGAGCAGGACCCCGCTCTGCCCGGCGGGAGGCCGGGCTCCGGCCAGACGCGGCTCTATCTGCGGTGGGCCTTTTGAGCGACCCGCGACTCGCCCGCATCCGCAACTTCTGCATCATCGCCCACATCGACCACGGCAAGAGCACGCTCGCCGACCGGCTGCTCGAGATCACCCACGCCCTGCCGCCCCAGCAGATGAAGGCGCAGGTCCTCGACGACATGGACCTCGAGCGCGAGCGCGGGATCACGATCAAGGCCCACGCGATCGCCATGGAGTACACCGCGCGGGACGGCGCGACCTACGAGCTCAACCTGATCGACACGCCCGGGCACGTCGACTTCACCTACGAGGTTTCGCGCAGCCTCGCCGCTTGCGAGGGCGCGATCCTGGTGGTGGACGCCTCGCAGGGCGTCGAGGCGCAGACGCTCGCGAACTCGATGCTCGCGCGCGAGCAGGGGCTCACGCTGGTCGGCGCGATCAACAAGATCGATCTCGCGGCGGCGCGCCCCGACGACGTCGCCATCGAGATCGAGCACGCGACCGGCCTCGCGGCCGAGCGCGTGGCCCGCATCAGCGCGAAGACCGGCCTCGGCGTGCCTGAGCTGCTCGAGCAGGCGATCGCGGAGATCCCGCCGCCCTCCGGCGATCCGGACGCGCCGCTCCGCGCGCTGATCTTCGATTCGCGCTTCGACCCGTACCGCGGCGTGGTCGCGCTCGTGCGGCTGGTCGACGGCCGGGTGGCCGCGGGGGACGCGATCCGCTTCCTCTCCACCGGCAAGCGCTACGAGGTCACCGAGGTCGGACACCTGCGGCTCAAGCTCGAGCCGGCCGACGCGCTCGGCGCCGGCGAGGTCGGCTACATCGTGGCCGGCGTGAAGACGGTCGGCGACGCGCGCGTGGGCGACACGGTGGGCGCGGCGAGCGCGGCCGACTTGGCGCCGCTTCCCGGCTTCCGCGAGATCAAGCCGATGGTGTTCTCCGGGCTCTATCCGATCGAGTCGGAGCAGGTCGAAGCGCTCAAGGAAGCGCTGGGCAAGCTGGCCCTGAACGACGCGGCGCTGGTGTGGGAGCCGGAGACCTCGGCGGCGCTCGGCTTCGGCTTCCGCTGCGGCTTCCTCGGCCTGCTCCACATGGAGATCGTGCAGGAGCGGCTGCGGCGCGAGTACGCGCTCGACCTCATCGCCACCACGCCGAGCGTGGAGTACCATGCCCTGCTCGAGACGGGCGAGCTGCTGCGCGTGGACAATCCCAGCCAGATGCCCGCGGCGCAGGCCGTCGCGGCCGTCGAGGAGCCGTACGTCCTCTCGCGCATGCTGACCCCGGCCGGGTACCTGGGGCCGATCATGAAGCTCTGTCAGGACCGGCGCGGGATCTTCGTCGGCCTCGACTATCTTGAGGAGCAGCGTGCCCGCGTCGCGTACCGCCTCCCGCTCGCGGAGATCGTGCTCGATTTCTACGACCGGCTGAAGAGCGTGTCGCGGGGCTACGCCTCGCTCGACTACGAATTCGACGGCTGGCGCGAGGGGGACGTGGTCAAGCTGGACATCCTGCTGAACGGCGAGCGCGTGGACGCGCTCTCGGCGATCGTGCACCGCGACCGCGCCTACGAGTGGGGGCGGGACCTGTGCGCGAAGCTGAAGGAGCTGATCCCGCGCCAGCTCTTCGCGGTGGCGATCCAGGCCGCGCTCGGGAGCAAGGTCATCGCGCGCGAGACCGTCGGCGCGCTGCGCAAGAACGTGACCGCAAAGTGCTACGGCGGCGACATCACCCGCAAACGGAAGCTGCTCGAGAAGCAGAAGGAGGGAAAGCGGCGCATGAAGCAGATCGGCACGGTCGAGGTCCCGCAGGAGGCGTTCCTCGCGGTGCTCCGGGTGGAGCGCTAGGTCATGGCGGCGACGAAGCGCTCCCTCCTGCGCGAGTACGTCGAAGCCGCGCTGTGGGCCCTGGTGCTGACTCTGCTCCTGCGCGCGTTCGTGATCCAGGCGTTCCGCATCCCGTCGGAGTCGATGGTCCCCACGCTGCTCGTGGGCGACTTTCTGTTCGTGAACAAGTTCGAGTACGGCCCGAAGATCCCGTTCACGCACGTGCGGCTGCCCGGTCTGCGCGCCCCCCGTACGGGGGACGTCATCGTCT
>DATKKO010000314.1:0-4763 GCA_035542955.1 Terriglobales bacterium | reverse complement strand
TCCATCGCGAAGGCCAGCTCGGCGATGATGTCGCTGGCGCGCGGGCCGAGGATGTGGGCGCCCACGATGCGGTCGGTCCTCGCGTCGGCGAGGATCTTGACCTGTCCCTCCCGCTCGCCCATCGCCTTCGCGCGGCCGTTGGCCATGAAGGGAAAGGCGCCCACGGTGATCTCCAGGCCGCGCGCCTTCGCCTCCTCCTCGGTGAGGCCGACGCTCGCCAGCTCGGGCCAAGTGTAGACCACGCTCGGCACGCACTCGTAGCACACGTGCCCGGGCAGTCCGGCCATGCGCTCGACCGCGGCGATTCCCTCCTCCTCCGCCTTGTGCGCGAGCATCGGCCCCGGAATCACGTCGCCGATCGCCCAAATGCCGGGCACGCTCGTGCGCCAGCTCGCGTCCACGGAAATGCGCCCCTTCTCGTCGATGCGCACGCCGGCTTCGGCCGCTCCGAGGCCCGTGGTGTAGGGCCGGCGCCCCACGGCGACGAGCAGCACGTCACAGGTCTCCTCGCGCCTCTCGCCGCCCTGCACCACGGTCACGCGCACGCGATCGCCCTCGACGGCCGCGCCCTCGGCCGAGGCGCCGAGGCTGAAGCCGATGCCCTGCCGCTGCAGCGAGCGCTGGAGGAGCTGCCCGCTCTGCCGATCCATGCCCGGGACGATCCGGTCCATGAACTCGAGCACGTGGACCTCGCTGCCGAGCCGCCGCCACACGGAGCCCAGCTCGAGCCCGATCGCGCCCGCGCCCACCACGAGCAGCCGCTTCGGGACCTCGGGCAGCGCGAGCGCGTCCGTCGAGTGCACGAGGCGCCGGCCGTCGAAGGCGACCCCGGGGAGCGCCGCGGCCTTGCTGCCCGTGGCGATCAGGATCCTCTCCGTCTCGAAGGTCTCGGTCCCCTTCTCCCCCGCGACCTCGACCCGCCCCGCGCCGGCGATGCGCCCCGTGCCCTGCGCGCGCGTGATGCCGTGCTTGCGGAACAGGGTCTCGACGCCGCGCGTGAGATCGCGCACGACCTGGTCCTTGCGCTTCATCATCGCGGAGAGGTCCAGCTCGGCCGTGGCGCGGATGCCGTGGGCCGCCGCGCGGTCGCGCAGGAAGGCGAGGTGCTCGCTCGACTCGAGCAGCGCCTTGCTCGGGATGCAGCCCACGTTCAGGCAGGTGCCGCCCAGGCTCGCGTACTTCTCGACGCACGCCGTCTTCATGCCGAGCTGGGCGGCACGGATCGCGGCCACGTAGCCGCCCGGCCCCGAGCCGATCACGACCAGGTCGAAGCGGTCAGGCATCGCGGCCTAGGCCCGGTTTGAGAATTCCGGACCCGCCTGCGGCGGGTGCCCGCCGCGTGGGAGGCGCCGGCGGGCCAGACGCAAGGAGCGACGACGCTGTCGGGTTCCCCACCCGTCGAGGAGGAGCGACGCAGCGGATGGCCCGCCCGACCCACGCGCTGCGCGCGTGGGGGCCCGCCCACCCGCAGGGCCGCGCCGCAAAGCGTCGCATCACGGCGTCACTCGTCGTCGACAGCCGAGCATGGCTTGTCTCCTCCTCCTTCCTTGTGCTGCTCGCTTTGCGGCCCCGGCGCGGCTCACGGGGAATTCTCAGACTGGGCCTTCATACGTCGAGGAGCATCCGCTCGGGGTTCTCCAGCTTCTCCTTCACCTTCACCAGGAACACCACCGACTGCCCGGCGTCGACGAGCCGGTGGTCGTAGGAGAGCGCGACGTACATCATGGGCCGGACCACGACCTGGTCGTCGATCACCACCGGCCGCTTCTCGATCTTGTGCATGCCGAGGATGCCGCTCTGCGGCGGGTTCAGGATCGGCGTGGACAGCAGCGAGCCGAACACGCCGCCGTTCGAGAGCGTGAACGTGCCGCCCGCGAGGTCCTCGAGCGAGAGCCGGTGCTCGCGCGCCTTCGTGGCGAGCCGCGCGATCTCGCGCTCGAGATCCGCGAACGAGAGCCGGTGGGCGTCGTGGACCACGGGCACGACGAGCCCGCGATCGGTCTGCACCGCGACGCCGAGGTGCACGAAGTCGTGGTAGACGATGTCGCTCCCGCGGATCTCCGCGTTCACCTCGGGGATCTCGCCGAGCGCGAGCACGCAGGCGCGCGCGAAGAAGCTCATGAGCCCGAGGCGGACGCCGTGCCGCTGCTCGAAGCTCTCGCGCCAGCGCGCGCGCAGGGAGACGATCGCGCTCATGTCCACCTCGTTGAAGGTGGTGAGCGTGGCGGTGGTGTGCTGGGACTCGACCAGGCGCTCGGCGATGCGCTGGCGGATGCGGTTCATCGGCACCACGCGCTCGCCCCCGGACGGCACCGCGGATGCGGCAGCGGGCGCGCCCTGCGCTGCGGCGCGCGCCGGAGCCGCGGCGGGCGCGGACTCCCCCGCAGCGGGTCCGTACGGCTCGGACACGGTGATCGATGACGGCCCCGGCGCCGACGGCTCCGCCTCGACGGTCCGAGCGCCGCCCTCCACGTGTCTCAGCACGTCCTCCTTGAGCACGCGGCCGCCCCGCCCCGTTCCCGAGACCAGCGCCGGATCGATGCCGTGCTCCTCGACGAGGCGGCGCACCGCGGGGCTCAGGAGCGGAGCATTCGCGGCCGCAGCGCCCGGGCCGGAGGCGGCCGGGCCGAGCACCTGCGCGCCCTCGGGCCGCGCCCAGGTCGTGGGCGCGCCTGCCGGAGCCCCTCCGGGCTCGATGCGGGCGAGCACGTCGTCCACCCGCACCACCTCGCCCATCCGGCGCACGTGGTGGAGCACGCCGCTCTCGGTCGCCGCGATCTCGACCGCCGCCTTGTCGGTCTCCAGAGTGGCGATCGGCTCGTCCTGCTTCACCGGCTGGCCGTCCGGCTTGAGCCACTCGGCCAGCGTCGCGTCGGTGATGGATTCGGCCAGATGCGGGACCTTCACCTCGACGGTCACGAAGCTCCTCCTTGCCGGGCCGAGGGCCGTCCTGCCGGCGACGGCGCGGGCTCGCCCGCACCCGGACCGCCGCGCTTGGCGCCGTCGGCCGGCGCCGCACGCAGCGGACCCTCGGACTCGGAGCCGGCGCGCTCGCGCGCGGGCGCGAGATCGGCGAGCGCGCGCTCGATCAGGCGCTTCTCCTGCTCGACGTGGACATTGTAGTGGCCGGTCGCGGGCGTCGGCGAGGCCTTGCGCGCGACGAGGCGCAGGCGCACGCCGGGCGGCAGGATGGCCTCGAGCCGGTGCCGCGTGCCGCGCCACGCGCCCATGTTCGCGGGCTCCTCCTGGACCCAGCGCACCTCGCGCGCGCTCGAGTAGCGGCGGAACAGCGCTTCGAGCTCGGCGCGCGGGAACGGATAGAGCTGCTCGACCCGGAGGAGCGCCACGGGCGCGCCCGTCCGCGCGGCACGCGCCTCCTCGAGCGCGTAGTGCACCTTGCCCGAGCTGAGGACGAGGCCCGCGACGCGCCCGGGATCCGACACGTCCGCGTCGTCGATCACGGTGCGGAAGTGCCCGTCCGTGAGCTCGCGCAGCGGGGAGACCGCCGCCCGGTGCCGCAGCAGGCTCTTCGGGCTCATCACCACGAGCGGCTTGCGGAAGCGCCGGAGCATCTGGCGCCGCAGCGCGTGGAAGAGCTGCGCGGGCGTGCTCGGGTTCACCACCTGCAGGTTGCAGCGGGCGCAGAGCTCGAGGAAGCGCTCGAGGCGCGCGCTCGAGTGCTCCGGCCCCTGGCCCTCGTACCCGTGCGGCAGCAGCAGCACGAGCCCGGACATCCGCTGCCACTTGAACTCGGCGCTCGCGACGAACTGGTCGATGACGACCTGCGCCACGTTGGCGAAGTCGCCGTACTGCGCCTCCCAGAGCACCAGCGTGCGCGGATCCGCCGTGCTGTAGCCGTACTCGAACCCGAGCGGCGCCGTCTCCGCGAGCGGACTGTCGAAGATCTCGAAACGCCCCTGGCTCGCGGCCAGATGCTGGAGCGGAACGTGGAGCGCGTCGGTCTCGACGTCGTGCCAGACCGCGTGGCGATGGCTGAACGTGCCGCGCCCGGTGTCCTGGCCGCTCAGGCGCACGTTCGCGCCCTCAAGCAGCAGCGAGCCGAGCGCGAGCGCCTCGCCCAGCCCCCAGTCGATCCGGTCCTCCGCGATCATCCGCGCGCGCTCCGCCGCGAGCTGCGCCACCTTGCGGTGCGGATGGAACCCCGGCGGGATCGCCTCCAGAGCCCGTGCCACTTCGGCGATCCGCTCGCGCGGGACCGCGGTCTCGGCCGTCCAGTCCTCCGCGGCCCATTCGAAGCCCGTCCACGCGCCGCCGAGCACGCGCGGGCGCGGCGCGGGCTTCCCCGCGCGCGCCTTCTGGTGGGCGGCGCGCAGCGCGGCGAGGCGCTCCTCGCGCAGACGCTCGAGGCCCGCCGCGTCGATCACGCCCTCGGCCGCGAGGCGCTCGCCGTAGAGGCGCGACACCGGCGCGTGCGCGGCGATCTTCCGATACATGAGCGGCTGCGTGAACGACGGATCGTCCAGCTCGTTGTGCCCGTACTTGCGGTAGCAGACGAGGTCCACGAACACGTCGCTGCGGAAGCGCTGCCGGTAGCCGACCGCGAGACGGATGACGTGGAGCGCGGCCTCGGGGTCGTCGGCGTTCACGTGGAACACGGGAGCGTCCTGCGCCCGGGCGATGTCCGTCGCGTAGCGCGTCGCGCGCGCGTCGGCGGGCGAGGTGGTGAACCCGATCTGGTTGTCGACCACGATGTGAATCGTGCCGCCGCCGCGGTAGTGCTCGAGCGGCGCCAGCGCCAGCGT
>DATKKO010000313.1:0-4135 GCA_035542955.1 Terriglobales bacterium | reverse complement strand
CCGGCGGCTTCCGCCGCATCGCCGTCCTGCGCCTCTCGTCCCTGGGCGACGTGATCCTCGCGCTGCCCGCGACCCGGGCCCTGGCGCGCGCCTTCCCCGGCGCGCGTCTGGACTTCTGGACCAAGGCGGAA
This sequence comes from Terriglobales bacterium, assembly GCA_035542955.1. GTDB lineage: Bacteria > Eisenbacteria > RBG-16-71-46 > RBG-16-71-46 > RBG-16-71-46 > JANXPZ01. Next base: position 4,004 of record DATKKO010000313.1, on the reverse strand, counting down.
TACGCGGACGTCGTGCGCTTCGAGCCGGCCATCGCGCACGTGAGGCGCCTCGAGCCCGACGCCCGGCGCGTCGAGGACCTCGTGTCCATGAGCGCGGAGCTCGAGGATCGCGACCTGATCGTGGATCTGCACGGCAGCCTGCGCGCCCGCGTGCTCACCTTCCGCCAGCGCGCCCCCGTGCTGCGCGCCCCCGCGTTCCGCGCGGCCCGCCTGCGCTGGGTCCGCGCGCGGTGGACGCGCCCGCGGCCGCTGCCCTCCGCGCTCGAGCGCTACGCCCGCGCGCTCGCGCCGCTCGGGCTCCGGCCGGAGGGCGTCCCGCGAGTCGCGGCCGGCGAGGAGGCCGAGCGCTGGGCGGAGGCGTGGTTGGGCGAAGGGCGCGGCTCCGCGCCGTGGATCGCGCTCTGCCCCGGCGCGCGTCACGCGACGAAGCGCTGGCCGGAGGAGCGCTGGATCGCGCTCCATCGCGAGCTGCGCTCGCGCGGCGCGTGCCCGGTCGTGCTCTCCCTCGCGGACGAACGCGCGGCCCTGCCGGGGCTCGCGGCCGCGGCCGATGCGGACGGCACCCGCTGGTGCACGGAGCCGCTCCCGCGTCTGTCGGCGCTGCTGTCGCGCTGCGCCGCGGCCGTCACGCACGACAGCGGTCTCATGCACCTCGCCGCGGCGCGGGGCACGAAGGTCGTCGCGATCTTCGGCAGCACCTCGCCCGTGCTGGGCTTCGCGCCCGCGGGCGAAGGACACGTCGTGCTGTGCCGCAACGAGCCCTGCCAGCCCTGCACCCTCCATGGGCGCGAGGCCTGCCCGCGGATGCACTTCGACTGCATGCGGAAGCTCGAGCTCCGTGAGGTGATCGAGGGGCTCGCCCGAGTCGGCGTGCTGCCGGCCCGAGCATCCGGAGCGGCCGGCTCGGCGTGACGCGCGGCGGCGCCGCAGGGCCGCGCCTGTCCGGCCGGCGCCGGGACGGTGCTGCGGTGCGCCCGCGAGGGCGATCCGCCCCGCGCGCTTGTTGTCCGCAAGGCGCTCCGCCTATACTGCCGCGCCCGCGCCCGCGCGCAGGACCCACGCGCCCCGCGCGTGCGCGGTGATCGCACTCAGGAGAACGCCGTGAGCGAGACGCGGAACCCGGCCACCCCGGAGCACCTGACGCCGCAATCCGAGGACTTCTCGAAGTGGTACTCGGAGGTGGTGCAGCGCGCCCAGCTCGCCGATCATTCCGGGGTTCGTGGCTGCATGGTGCTGCGGCCTTACGGGTACGGCATCTGGGAGCACATCCAGCGCCTGCTCGACGCCCGCATCAAGGCGACCGGGCACCAGAACGCGTACTTCCCCCTGTTCATCCCCGAGAGCCTGCTCCAGAAGGAGGCCGACCACATCGAGGGCTTCGCCCCGCAGGTCGCCTGGGTGACCCACGGGGGCAACCGGGAGCTCGAGGAGCGTCTCGCGATCCGGCCGACGAGCGAAGCGATCATCGGCTCGATGTACGCGAAGTGGATCGAGTCGTACCGGGACCTGCCGGTGCTCATCAACCAGTGGGCGAACATCGTGCGCTGGGAGATGGTGACCCGGCCCTTCCTGCGCACCGCCGAGTTCCTGTGGCAGGAGGGGCACACCGCGCACGCGACCGCCGAGGAGGCGCAGGAGGAAGTCCTGCGCATGCTCGAGGTCTACCGCGACTTCGTCGAGACGGACCTGGCCATGCCCGTCTTCGCCGGACCGAAGAGCGAGACCGAGAAGTTCGCGGGCGCCGACATGACGTACAGCATCGAGGCCCTGATGAAGGACGGCTACGCGTTGCAGGCCGGCACCTCCCACAACCTCGGGCAGCACTTCGCGAAGGTCTTCGACATCACCTTCCAGGACGAACAGGGGAAGCGGCAGTACGTGTGGCAGACCTCGTGGGGCATGACGACCCGGCTGATCGGCGGCCTGATCATGACCCACGGCGACGACCATGGTCTCGTGCTGCCGCCGCACGTCGCCCCCGTGCAGGCGGTGCTGGTGCCGATCTGGCGCCAGGCCGAGGAGCGCGCGGCCGTGCTCGGATTCGTCGATCGCGTGAAGGCGGCGCTGGACGGGCGCGTGCGACTGCTCGTGGACGACCGCGAGCAGTACTCGCCGGGGTGGAAGTACTACGAGCACGAGCTGCGCGGCGTGCCCGTGCGGCTCGAGGTGGGGCCGCGCGACGTGGCGAAGGAGTCGGTGATGAGCGTGCGCCGCCTCGACCGCGCCAAGGAGCCGATCGCCCTCGAGCACCTCGCCGAGCGGCTGCCCGCGGCGCTCGAGCAGGCGCAGGAGGCGATGTTCGGCGCGGCGCGCGAGTTCCGCGACCGCAACACCGTCGGCCTCGCCACGATCGACGATCTCGTGCGCCACTTCCAGGACGAGGGCCGGCGCGGATTCGTCGCGGTGCCGTGGAGCGGCTCGGCGGCGCTCGAGGCCGAGATCAAGGAGAAGTGCGCGGCGACGCTGCGCTGCGTGCCGCTCGACCAGTCGCCGTTCCGGGCGCCGGCTGGGCAGCGCGTGGCCCTGTTCGCGCGCGCGTACTGAAACCGGGGTTCGTGTCCGAACGCATCCTGCTGCGCCTGCCGAACTGGCTCGGCGACGCGCTGCTGGCGCGCCCGCTGCTCCATGCAGTGCGCGCGGCCCGCCCGGACGCGGAGATCGTGGCCGTCGCGCCGTCGCGCCTGCTCGAGCTGCTGGCGCCGGAGCGCACGTTCGATCGCGCGGAGCCCTGGCCGGAGGCCGCTCCCGCCCGCGCCGCGCTGGCCGCGCAGCTCCGGCGGCGGCGCCCGCACGCGGCGCTCGTGCTGCCGCCCTCGTTCTCGAGCGCGGCGTTCGCCTGGGCCACGGGCGCGCGCGTGCGCGTTGGGTACGCGCACGACCTCCGTTCCCCGCTGCTCACGCACGCGCTGCGCCGCCGCCCGCGCGGCGAGCGGCACCTGAGCCGCGAGTTCCTGGATCTGGGCGGCGTGCTGGGTGCGGCGCCCGTCCCGCTTCCCGCGCTCGCGATCGCGGCGGAGGCGTTGGACGGAGCGCACCAGCGCCTGGCGAACCATGGCCTCGGCGAGGGCGATCGCTACGTTCTGCTCGCGCCGCGCTCGGTATGGGGGCCCGCGCGGGAGTGGCCCCGCGAGCGGTTCGTGGCCGCGGGCGCGGCGCTCGCCGCCTCGGGTCTGCGCGTGCTGGTGTGCGGCGTCGCCGCCGAGCGCGCTCCGTGCGCGGCGATCGCCGCCGCCATCGGCGCGGGCGCTGCGTCGCTGGCCGGGGAGACGGACCTGCCGCAGCTCGCGGCCCTGTGCCGCGGAGCGGCCCTGGTGCTCGGCAACGACTCGGGGATCGCGCACCTGGCCGCGGCGACCTGCGCGCCCACCGTGCAGATCTACGGCTCCGCGAGCAGCGCGTGGACGCACGCGCTCGGTCCCCGGGTGGCCGTCATCCACCGCGCTCCGGTCTGCTCGCCCTGCTGGCAGCGCACCTGCCGCATCGGCTACGCCTGCCTCGGGGCGGTCGAGGTGGCGCACGTGCTCCGGACCTGCAGCGCTCTGGCGCGCGTCCGCGCGGCCTGAGAGGATCGCGCCGATGCGGCTCCTCGTGAGCGGCCCCCGTCTTCGCGATCGTCCGCGCATGGAGCGCGCAGCGGCCGCGCTCGCCCTGCGGGGGCACTGTGTCGGGTGGTGGGGGACGCCCCCGCCGGACGCGCCGGGGGTGCTCCAGGTGCACGGCGTGCGCGATCTGCTGCGCACGCGCGCGGACGTCGTCCTTGGCGGCGGCGATCCCGTGCGGGTGGGGCTCGCGGGCTGGTTGTCGTCCGCACGTTGCATGGTGCTGAGCCTGGACCGCGCCGCCGTCGCGCGCTGGGGCTGGCTGGCCCGGGGCGCGTGGACCTCCCTCCATTCGTGGGCGCTCGTCGACGAGGCCGAGGGTGAGGCGCTGCGGCGCGATCCGCTCGGGCTGGACCGGGCGCGGATCGGGCTCTGGCCGTCCGGCGATCCCGCGCGCGCACCGGA
>DATKKO010000312.1:0-3091 GCA_035542955.1 Terriglobales bacterium | reverse complement strand
GCGGCCGCGAGATCGCGCACCAGGACCTGGGCTACAAGCTGATCCAGCGCGCCATCGCGGACCTGGCCGAGCAGGCCACCGTGGAGTCCGCGCCGCGCTCGGAGGGCCGCACGCTGACCGCGGTCCTGATGCCCAGGCCGGCCAGGACCGGTGCGAAGCCCGAGGGTGCGGATGTCGCCGCCCCGGTGCCCAAGCCCGCCCGGCCGCGCGCGGCGGCTTCGAAGGCCGCGGCCACGGCCGACACTCCCACCCGCACCACTTAGGAGCAGTCGATGCCCAAGCAGAAGAGCAACCGTGCGGCGGCGAAGCGCTTCGGCCTGACCGGGACCGGTAAGGCGACGCGCGGACACGCCAGCCTGAGGCACGGCATGATCTCGAAGAACCGCACGCGCAAGCGGCGTCTCGTGGGCCGCAGCGTCGTCGCGCCGGCCGACCAGGCCCGCGTCCAGCGCCTGCTCGGCAAGCGCTAGTCCCGAAGATCCGGCAACCGTCATCCCCGGCTGCGGGCGCCTCGGGAGCCCGGGCGGGAGAGGAGATCGAACACCATGCCACGCGCAAAGACCGTCGTCCCCGGCCGTGCCCGCCGCCGCAAGACCCTGAAGGCGGCGAAGGGCAACTTCGGGGGGCGGCGCAAGCTCATCAAGAGCGCGATCCAGACCGTGCAGCGCGCCGGTCAGTTCGCCTACGAGCACCGGCGGCTCCGCAAGCGTGACTTCCGCCGCCTCTGGATCACCCGCATCAACGCCGCGGCCCGCATCAACGGGCTCTCGTACAGCACGCTCATCGCGGGCCTCAAGCGCGCGAACATCGACGTGAACCGCAAGCTCCTCGCCGACCTCGCGGTCCGCGACGCGGCGGCGTTCGCCAAGCTTGCGGAGGTCGCGAAGTCGGCGGCGGCGTAGCATCGTGGACGACCGCCTGCTGAGCGCGCTGGACCCGGGGTGGGGTGCGGGCGACCCGTCCGCCCTCGTCCCGGAGCACGCGGCGCGGCGCGCCGAGCTGGAGGCGCTCGATCCCGCGCTGGCCGCGCTCTACGAGCGGGGCGCGGCGGCGCTCGCCGGCGCGCCGGACGCGGCGGCCCTGAAGGAGCGCTCCGTGGCGCTGCTCGGTCGCGAGCGCGGCGCGATCACGCGCGCGCTCGCCGCGTTGCCGGGCCTGCCGCTCGAGGAGCGCAAGCGTCGCGGGCGCGGGCTCAATCTCGTCAAGCGCTGGCTCGAGGAGCTGGAGAAGGCGAAGCGCGAGGCGCTCGAGCGCGCGGCCGAGGCGCGCGAGGCGCTCGACGTCACGCTGCCGGGGCGGCGCCCGTGGGTGGGGCACGAGCACGTGCTCGCCCAGATCCGCGCCGAGCTGCTCGACCTGTTCCACGGCCTGGGCTACTCCGTCTACACCAGCCCCGAGGTCGAGTTCGAGGAGTACAACTTCGGCAAGCTCAACTTCCAGCCCGACCATCCCGCCCGCGACGCGCACGACACGTTCTTCGTGAACGACCGCGTGCTGCTGCGCACGCACACTTCGCCGGGCTGGGTGCGCGCGATGGAGGAGCGCCAGCCGCCGCTGCGCCTCGTGTTCCCGGGCCGCGTCTACCGCGCCGAGGCGGTGGACGCGAGCCACATGGACCAGTTCCACCAGATGGACGGGCTCTGCGTGGATCGCGACGTGAGCATGGCCGACTTGAAGAGCACGTTGAACACCTTCGCCCGCGCGATCTACGGCGCGGGCGTGCGCACGCGGCTCATCCCGATCTACTTCCCGTTCGTCGAGCCCGGGGCGCAGCTCGACGTGGCCTGTGCGATCTGCGACGGCACCGGCCGGCGCGCCGGACCCGCCTCCGGCGGGTACCCCGGGAGCCGCTGTCCGGTGTGCAAGGGTTCCGGCTGGAGCGAACTGCTGGGCGCGGGCATGGTGCACCCGAACGTGTTCCGCGCGGTCGGCTACGATCCCGAGGAGGTGACCGGCTTCGCCTTCGGCATGGGCCTCGAGCGCATCGCCATGGCGCGCTGGTCCATCCCCGAGATCCGGCTGTTCCTCGACGACGACATTCGGTTCCTCACCCAGTTCTGAGAGCGAGGCGAAGGACGATCGCATGAAGCTCCCGATGTCGTGGCTGGGCGACTGGCTCGAGCTGGACGCGGATCCCGCGCGGATCGCGGACGTGCTCACCCGCCGCGGACTCTACGTGGAGGGGATCGAGACCCTCGGGCGCCGCTACCCCGGCGTGATCGTCGCCCGCGTGATCGAGGTGACGAAGCACCCGAACGCCGACAAGCTCACCCTGTGCCGCGTGGACACCGGCGCGGGCGAACTGATCGTGGTCTGCGGCGCGCCCAACGTGCGCCCCGGCATGATCGCGCCGCTGGCGACGGTGGGCGCCCGGCTGCCGAACGGGATCGTGCTCAAGAAGTCGAAGATCCGCGGCGTCGAGAGCCAGGGCATGCTCTGCTCCGAGGACGAGCTGCTGATCTCCGAGGACCACACCGGCATCGTCGACCTCGAGCGCTTCCTCGGCGACGGCGCCGCTCTCGCGCCGGGCCGCCCGCTGGAGGAGCTGATGCCTCCGCCCGACGCGGTGCTCGAGGTGGAGGTGCCCTTCAACCGGCCCGACGGTCTCGGCGTGGTGGGCCTCGCGCGCGAGCTGCGTGCCGCGTTCTCCGTTCCCTGGACGGGGGCGGCCGCGGCGCGGCTCCACCGCGTCTGGCGGGGCGGCGACGACTTCGACCTGGCGCTCGAGGACGAGGACGGCTGTCCGCGCTACATCGCGCAGACGGTCGAGAACGTGCGCATCGCGCCCTCGCCGGCGTGGCTCCAGCGCCGGCTCGAGGCCATGGGCCAGCGGCCGATCAACAACGTGGTCGACGTGACGAACTTCGTGCTCTTCGAGCTGGGCCAGCCCCTGCACGCCTTCGATCTCGACCGGCTCGCCGGGCCCGCGATCCGCGTGCGCCGCGCGCGGCGGGGCGAGCGCATCGTCACGCTCGACGGCAAGGACCGCGCGCTCGACCCCGAGGTGCTGGTGATCGCCGATCGCGACCGGCCGGTCGCAGTGGCCGGCGTGATGGGCGGCGCGGAGACCGAGGTGGGAGAGGGCACGACG
>DATKKO010000311.1:0-7310 GCA_035542955.1 Terriglobales bacterium | reverse complement strand
CCTGATCATCGCCATCGTCGTGCTGGCCGCGATCACCGCCCTGTTCGTGGTGAAGTACCAGAACGCCTCGCGGAATTACGCGAACGCCAAGAGCGCGGAGGAGTCGGCGCGCACGCAGTACGCCGACGCCTTCAGCGCCATCGCGGAGATCCAGGACAGCCTGAACGCCATCGCCGTCGGTGACACAGGCCTGACCATGATCTCCCGGCAGCTGCGGAACGAGCAGACGCTCACGCAGCCGAACAAGCAGCGCGCCCTGGAGCGCATCTCGCTGCTCAGCGCGAGCGTCCAGCGCGCGAAGCTCAAGATCCAGCAGCTCGAGCAGAGCCTGCGCCGCAGCCACGTCCAGGAGAGGCGACTGCAGGCCCTGATCGCCGACCTCAAGGGCACGGTCGCGGATCGCGAGCAGGAGATCGCGCAGCTCACGGGCCGCGTCGACTCGCTGCAGACACAGGTGAGCGGTCTCACGGCCACGGTCCAGCAGAACGAGGACTCGCTGCGCACACAGCGCGAGAGGCTCGAGGACCGGCGCCGCGAGCTGGCCACGGTGCAGTACGTGATCGGCTCGAAGAAGGACCTCACCGCCGCGGGGGTGATCACCTCGAAGGGCGGAATCCTCGGCATGGGCAAGACGCTGCTCCTCACGGGGCGCTACGACGAGAGCCACTTCACGACGCTGGACACCGACATGGAGGACGTGATCACGATCCGCGCGCCGAAGGTGGAGAAGGTCGAGGTGCTGAGCGCGCAGCCGCCGTCCAGCTACTCGCTGCAGGCGGCCGGGGACGGCACGGTCGCCCTGCGGATCCTGGATCGAGCGGCGTTCCGCGCCATCAAGCACGTGGTCATCATGACGAAGGCCTGAGCCCTCCTCTCGCTCGGGGCGCCCGGCAGGCCCGGGCGCCCCGAGCCGTTTTCGGTCGCCGCGCGGATCCCCGTGGACGGGCGTTGGACCCGACGCAGGCCGGCCTCCTATGCTCTGGCTTTCCCCTGCCAGGAGGCTGACATGCCGCGCGCCGTTCCGATTCCGCTGATCCTGTCACTCGCCCTCGCTCTGCTGCCGTCGCGCGCAGCGCGGGCGCAGACCACCACGCCGCTCGTGGGCTACCGTCCGCCGGCCGACTCGGTGCGCCGGGAGATGGTGATCCCCTCCGCCGACGGCGTGCGCGGCCGCCTCGACTCGACCGGGTACGCCCTGCACGCCGCGCAGATGGAGAAGGTCTGGCAGCTCTCCGCGCGGGGGCCGGTCGATTCCCTCGGCCCTCCTCCCGCCTCCGGCGTCGCCGCCGTGATCTGCCCGCACGACGACTTCAGCTTCGCGGGCCGCGTCTACCGGCGCGTGCTGCCGCTCGTCACGGCGCGCACGATCGTGCTGTTCGGCGTGTTCCACGGCTACTGGCGCTTCGGCGAGCACGATCGGCTCGTGTTCGACTCCTACCGCGAGTGGACCGCGCCCGACGGAGCCGTGCCGGTCTCGCCGCTCAGGGACGCGCTGCTCGCGCGGCTGCCGCGCGAGGACTGGACGCAGGACTCGACCGCGCACGACTTCGAGCACTCGCTCGAGCCGCTGGTCTGCTGGCTCCGGCACATCCGGCCCGACGTCGAGATCGTGCCGATCATCGTGCCCGCGGCGCGCTTCGAGCGCTTCCAGTCCCTCGCCGACCATCTCGCCGCCGCGCTCGAAGCGGAGCTGCGCGCGCGCGGCTGGACGCTGGGCCGCGACGTCGCGATCGCGATCTCGGCGGACGGGATCCACTACGGCCCGGATTTCCAGCAGCACACCTTCGGGGTCGGCGGCGTGAAGGCGTACGAGCAGGCGGTCGCGAAGGACCGCGGACTGCTCACGGGGCCGCTCGCCGGCACGATCGACGACGCGAAGATCCGGACCGCGTTCGCCACGTTCGTGGATCCCGCGCATCCGGACACCTACCGCTGGACGTGGTGCGGACGCTTCTCGATCCCGCTCGGCCTGCTCACGCTCGAGCGCCTCGCGCGCCCCGCGGGCGGGGCCACGGGCTGGCCCGTCGCGTACGCGACCTCGATCAGCGGTCCCGAGCTGGGGCTCCGGGACATCGGCATGTCGCCGAGCTCGCCCTCGAACCTCTACCACTTCGTGGGCTACCCGGGAGAGGCGTACACGCTCGTGAACGCGCGCTGACGCTGCGCACCAACGAAGCGCCCCGGGCGCGCGGGCGCCCGGGGCGGATCGTTCGCGGCCGGGATCTACTCGCGGATCTCCTCCATCCAGCCGTAGCGGTCCGGCGCGTCGCCGTACTGGATCGCGGTCAGGCCCTGGTAGAGCTTCGTGCAATGCGGGCCGGGCTTGCCGTCCTTCAGATAGACGATGTCCTCCCCGCGCAGCGTGATGCTCTCGATCGGGGTGATCACGGCCGCCGTGCCGCAGGCTCCGGCCTCGACGAACTGCTTCAGCTCCTCGACCGGGACCGGCCGCTCCTCGACGCGGTAGCCGAGATCCGGCGCCAGCGTGCGCAGCGAGACGTTCGTGATCGAGCGCAGGATCGAGGGCGACTTCGGCGTGACGTAGGACAGGCCGCGGGTGATGCCGAAGAAGTTCGCCGCGCCCAGCTCGTCGATGTACTTGTGCTCGCGCGCGTCGAGGTAGAGCGCCTCGCCGTAGCCCTGCTTCTTCGCCTGCGAGCTGCCCCGCATGCCGGCCGCGTAGTTGCCGCCGGCCTTCGCGGTGCCGACGCCGAGGGGCGCGGCGCGATCGATCGACTCCTCCACGATCAGCCGCGTCGGCGCGAACCCCTTCTTGAAGTAGGGCCCGACCGGCGTGACCATCACCACGAACAGGTACTCCTCGGCCGGGCGGACGCCGATCTGCGCGCCCGCGCCGAGCAGGAGCGGCCGCACGTAGAGCGACGCGCCGCAGCCGTAGGGCGGGACGAAGCGCCGGTTCAGGTTCACCACGCGATGGACCGCGCGGCGGAACAGCTCGACCGGAGGCGCGACCATCATCAGCATCTCGGCCGAGTGCCGCATGCGCTCGGCGTTCTCGCCGATGCGGAACGCCAGCACCCGCCCGTCCTTCGCTTCGTAGACCTTGAGGCCCTCGAACGCCTCCTGCCCGTAGTGGAGGCAGGTCGCCGCCATGTGGAGCGGCAGGATCTCCGAGTCGGTCTCCACTCCGCCATCCCACCGGCCGTCCCGGTAGGTGTAGCGCACGTTGAAGTCCGTCTTCTGGTAGCCGAACGGCAGGCTCCCGAAATCGAGGTCGGCTTTCTCGGCCGTCGGCATCGCTCTCCTCCGGTTGAAGGGTACGCACGCACGGTCACCTGGCAGCGCCGGAAGCGTAGCACCGGCGCGGACCCCGCTCCAATCGCGCGCGCCGACCAATTCCACGAATTCCACGAGTGCCGGCCGGGCTCCCGTAGCGCTCGCTCCGGCGTCGGGCGTCAGCGCGGGACGATCTCGAAGAGCGCGTTCCTCGCGTCGCCGACGACGACGCGGTCCACGCGCCGGGCGCGATCCGCCGCGCGCAGGGCAGCCGCGAGCCGCCGCGCCTCCGCGAGGCGTGCCGGCGTGTCCGCCTTGTTCACGAAGGCGATGACCGCCGCGCCGGGCGCGACGCGCGCGAGGTAGCCCTCGCGATGGAAGACGATCCCGGCCACGTCCTCCGCGGTCACGGGAGCGGGCGCCGGGCGCCCGAGCCGCGCGCGGGCCAGATCGGCCCGGTGGACGTGCGCGTCGTCCAGGGGCGCGCCGAGCACGTCGACGCCGACGACCGCGATCACGAGGTCGGCGCGCGCCGAGACCACGGGCTCGTGCTCCCGGTGCGCCTTGAGGGAGAGACCGGCCGAGCCGTCCGCCTCCACGATCACATGATCGGCGATCGCCGCCTCGACGATCCGATCGAGCTGATCCGGGTCGAAGCCGCCCAGCTTCCGCCCTGCCGCGTCGCGTGAAGCGGCCGCCGTGACGTGGCGGCGGACAGCGAGCTCGGCCTTCAGCCGGGTGATGAGCGCTTCGGTGTCGGAGGCCGTGATCACCCGCTCCGATTGCTCCGGGTCGGGCTCGCGGATCCGGGTCGTGGTCGTGGTCAGCACGGTGCGCCCCGAGTCCGCCAGCGCGCGCGCCAGCGCGAACATCAGCGTGGTCTTGCCGCCGCCTCCGATGAGATGGACGTAGCGGCGAGCGGCGACGCCGAAGACCTCAACGATGTCGCGCGGTCCGGGCGGCATGGGCCACCACGACCTCCAGCACGCTGCCGCTGATCGTGCGGGCCTTGTCCGAGATCGTGCGGCACAGCGCCGGATCGCCCCGCGGGTCGATGTCGCCGATCTTCTGCCCCGCGTGAACCTCGAGGCCCGGCCGCAGCAGTCCCCGCACGAGGCCGGCGATCGCGGCGCGGATGCTCGCGCCCGCGACGCTCCCGAACTCCTCCCCCGCCGCGATCCGCTCGCCGATCGCGCGCCGGCTCTCGAACGTGCCGCTCACGGGCGCCCGCAGCAGCCGCTCGCGCGCATAGCCGCCGATCTCGCCCGGCTCGCCCGTGTCGGGCGAGGTGAAGCCGCGCTCGACGATGCGGCCGAGATCGTGCCCGCGCCTGGTCTCGATCGCGACGTGGACATGGCGCCCCGCCTCGAGCCCCGGCCCGAGCCCGATCACGAGCGCCGCGTCCTCGAGCCGGTTGTCGAGGTTCGTCTTGAGGATGCGCGCGTCCACGATCACGTCGGGCCGCCACAGCGCCACGACGCGGCTCTCGGGATCGACGATCACGGGCACGTGGTCCCAGCCTCCCGCTTCGGGCGCGGCGAGATCCTCGAGGCGGTGACGCGCGCCGCGCACGCCCTCGATCTCGATCGCGCCGTCCTCGATCGCGCTGGCGAACGAGACCGTGCGGCGGATCGCGGTCGGGCGCGCGAGATCGGTCATGGCCACGCGGAACCCGCAGCGGAACAGCCGGTGCGCGACGCCCGAGGCCTGCTCGCCCGCGCCCTTGATCAGCACCTTCATGGGACGCGATCCTGACCGAGATCCGCGGGCGCGTCCACGTCGAAGAGCACGGCCGGATCGCCGGTCTCGAACGGCGCGACCCACTCGGGATGCGCCTCGAGGATCGCGCGGGCGCCCACGTCCCCGCGCAGCGCGAGCAGCTCGCTCCGCAGCGTGCGGCCGATCAGGACCGGATGGCCGCGACGGCCGCGGTGCACCGGGACCGCGATCGGCTTGCCCGCCGCGCGGAAGTGATCGATCAGGGCGGCGATCAGCGCGGGCCCGACCTCGGGCATGTCGGCGAGCGCGACGAGATACGCGTCCGCCTCCGGGGGCGCGGCGCCGACGCCCGCGCGCAGTGAGGAGGCCATGCCCTCCTCGTGTTCGGGATTGACGACGAAGCGGCAGCGGGGCGGCGCCACTGGCGCCGCGAGCGACGGCTGCACGACGGCGATGGTCTCCGCGATCCCGGGCGATCCGGCGAGCGCGTCGAGCGCATGCGCGAGCAGCGGCCGCCCGCGCCAGCTCGCGAGCAGCTTCTCGCTGCCGAAGCGCCGCGACGATCCGGCCGCAAGCAGGATGGCAGTGATGTGAGGGGAGTCACTCATGGGTAGATTCGGGTCCGGGGAGCGCCTGTGTTCTGCGCCGAGGGCGCAGCGAAGGCGGGTGCCTCCCGGGCACGCGCCGGCCGCGCGTAGGAGGCAGGGATGCCGGGCGCGGCCGGTTGTAGTGAGCCGCGTCAGGAGACGCGGCGAACGGCCAGCGAGGCAGCCCGCCGAGCGGATGCCCGGCTCCCGGGGCCGGGCTCCCGCTTGGGTCGCTGACTACGAGCGGAGCGCTCCGCGCGCCCGCGCCTTGGCCCCTCATGTCGAGCGAGATCGGGTCTCCAGCGTCACCGATGCGCGCCGGTGCCCTTCAGCTCCGGCGCCGTGCGCCGGTATTCGGCGAACAGCTCGGAGAGCCGCTGCGCCATCGCGCGCACCCTCACCGGCTCGGTGCCGTCGGCGAAGGGCAGGATGCGGCCGCGCTCCTTCAGGATCCGCCCGCGGGCGACCACCGTGTCCACCTCGCTGCCGTCCGCGGCCCAGATGATGTTCTCCATCACGTTGTCGAGCCGCGTGGGCGTGAGGTTCGGCCGGTCGAGATCGAGCAGGATCCAGTCGGCCGGCTTGCCGGGCGCCAGCTCGCCCTGGTCGAGGCGCAGGAACGAGGCCGGCACGCGGGTGATCATCGCGAGGAGCTGCTGCGAGCGCAGCACGGTCGCGTCCTGGAGCCGCGCCTTCTGGTACTGCGCCGCGAGCCGCGCCGCGGCGAGGATGTTCTGGTTGTCGGCCGAGCCCGAGCCGTCGGTCGAGATCGCGACCGGCACGCCCGCCGCCATCATCTCGATCACCGGCGGCATGCCCGAGCCGAGGATCGTGTTCGCGAGCGGGTTGTGCACCACCTTCGCGCCGGTGCGGGCGAGGATCTCGATGTCGCGCGGGCCGCAGTGCACCTGGTGCGCGAGGATCGTGTCGGGATCGAGCAGGCCGAGGGACTCGGCGAACTCGACCTCGGTCTTCCCCGGCTCGACCTCCTCGCTGAACCAGCGCGTGGTGCGCGGCTCCTCCGCGCTGTGCACATGGAACAGCGTCCCGTGCTCGCGCGCCCAGGCCTTGAGCGGCACCAGCATCGCGCGGCTGTTCGAGAAGAATTGGTCCGGTCCCGGGCAGAAGCTCGTGCGCGCGAGGCCGGGGATCGCGAGCGCCGCGTCGAGCCGCTCGATCGCGCGTGCGGGCGGATCCAGCGCCTCGGCGACGTAGTTTCGGTCCTGGCCGCCGATCGCGACGATCATGGTCGTGCCCGCGGCTTCGTTCGCCTGCGCCAGCTCGCCGACGTGGAACTTGTTGAAGTTGCAGTGGTGCACGAGGCACGCCGTGATGCCGTAGTGGATGTCGCAGATCCGGGCGAGCAGGTAGGTGACGAGGTGCGGCGACTCGCCCAGCTCGCGGTAGAGCCGCTCGGACTCCGTGTTCATGAAGCCCGTGAAGGGATTCACCGCGTGGTCGAGCCACGAGGTGAGCGGCTCGTCCTTGGCGATCCCGATCAGCGGCTGCTCGTGATCGTGACCGTGCGCCTTGACGAAGGCCGGCATCAGCACGCCCTCGAGGCGCGGCACGTCGGCGCCCGGAGCCGGATCGCCCAGGATGCGCAACGCGGAGCCGCAGGTCTCGCGGATGCGGCGCCCGGTCTCGTCCGTCCAGCGCCCGACCTCGAGGATCGACTCCCCCGCGCTCAGCAGGTAACCGTCCTGGATGCGCGCGCCCCGATCCGGCGCCGCCAGCGGCAGCAGGAACTGGGCGCGGCAGAGCGTG
>DATKKO010000310.1:0-11932 GCA_035542955.1 Terriglobales bacterium | reverse complement strand
AGGTTGATGAGGATCTGCTTGATCTTGCCGAAATCGCCGCGCACGCGGACGCTGGCGTCGGACGGCGGCTCGAAGGCGAGTCGGATCCCCTTCTGGGCGGCCTGCACGTGCGTGACGGTGTAGACCTCGTCGAACACCGTGCCCGGATCCACCGGCGTGATCTCGAGGCTGAGCTTGCCGGCCTCGATCTTGGCGATGTCGAGCACGTCGTTGATGAGCCCGAGCAGGTGGCGCGAGCACTCGAGCGCCTGCCGCTGGAACTCGCGCTCCTCCTCGGGGGAATCGCACAGGCCGTCGAGCACGAGCTGGAGGAAGCCGATCATGCCGTTCAAGGGCGTGCGCAGCTCGTGCGAGGTGTTCGCCAAGAACTCGCTCTTCAGGCGCGAAGCCTCCTCGAGCTGCGCGTTCAGCTCCTCGAGCCGGCGGTTGCTGGCCTCGAGCCCGTCGGCGAACTCCTGGATGCGCCGCTCGGACTCGATGCGCTCGGTGATGTCGCGCACGATCGCCGAGTGGAGGAGGCCCTCGCCTTCACCCGAGCTGCCGAGCGCGAACTCGACGGGCCGCACGCTGCCGTCGGCGCGGAGCGCCTCGGCGCGCACGACGGTGCCGGTGGCCGGCAGCTCGGTGGCCGGCCGCCCCGACGCGCCCCACTGCAGGTAGCGGTGGATCGGCTGGCCGTCCACCTCGGCCGCGGTGCGCCCGAACAGGGCCTGCGCCGCGCGGTTCACGGTGCGCACGTGGCCGGTGCGATCGATGGTGACGATGGCGTCGAACGCGGTGTCGAACACGGCCTGCACGCGCTCGCCGTGCCGGCGCGTGACCTCCATCTCGCGCTGGGCGAGACCCGACTGGTATTGGCGGCGCCAGAACCAGACGCCCGCTCCCGCGAGCACGAGCAGGGCCAGATCGAAGGCGAGCAGCCCGTACAGGGTCACGCTGATCCCCTGCAGCAGCTCCTCGCGCGCGCACTGTCCGACCAGGCCCCAGCCGAGCGAGGGGAGGGAGCGCGTCACCACGGCCTGCGGATGGCCGAGGCCGTCGGGCAGCACGATGCTGGACTCGACCCCCTCGACCGCCATGGCCGCGGCCTTCGCGAGATCGATCGTCTCCGGCACGCGATCGCCCGCGCGCAGGCTGTAGCCGGCAGGAGGAGCGGTCAGGTACTGGATCCGGCTCTCCTCCTTGCGCACGAGGTAGCCGCCCGCGGTCGGACCGAAGCCCGGCCAGCGCGAGAGCACGGGCGTGAGCAGGTCCTCGACCCGCGCCTCGAACACGGCGATCACCGGGGCTCCGCCCTCGGCCTCGCGAACGGGCAGCGCCAGGGCGAGACTGTGGCTCGCCTCGGATTCGCGCCAGACCTCGATCACGACGGGATCGGAGCCGGCGCTCGCGCGCCGCGCCAGAGCCGCGAGTCGACCGCTCCTCGGCGGTTCGTGGGACATGGCGGCCGCCAGCGGCGCGCCCTCGGCGCTCAGCACGCGAACGGCACGCCATCCGAACCGATCGCGCGCACGGCCGAGATCGGCCTCGACCCGCGCCCGCGCGGCGTCCGCTTGCGGTCCGGACAGGGCCAGCAGGTCGGCTCGCGTCTGTGGCTGGGTGACGACGTAGCGCGCCCCGCCGATCAGGGAGCCCATCAGGCTCTGGACCTGGTCGCCGCGCGCCTGGGTCTGATCCGTGAGCTGCTGCCAGCGCTGGCGGACCAGCTGGCTCTGGGCTCGCTGATAGAGAGCCACGTTGAGCATCACGACGCCGATCAGGGCGAGGCCGACGAGCCCGGCCGCGACGCGGCGCGAATCGCGATGAAAGCGAGGTCCGCGACCGAGCAGGAACCCGACCGCGTCCCCCGCTCCCGAGGAAGCGCCCGGATCGCCGGGGGGGGCGGTCCGCATCCGTGTGGAACGGGTTTCGTCCATGGGTTGTCCGGGAGGTGGAGGGGTACGCCTCGCCTCCCAGTCATCGGCCCCCGGGGGCAGCGACTTGAGCGCGAAGTCTCTGCGTCCGCGCCCGGCAGGATCGGCGACGGACATCCGGAGGGGGCGTCCGGCGGGGCGCTTCAGCACCGCGACTCGACGGGCGCTGGATCGGCGCGACCGCGCCCGGCGGGGCCTTCGAGATCGCCGGGTGCGTCTCGGGTTCGGGAGCGCCCGCTCCTACCCGGCCCCGCCCCTCTGCCAGTACTTGGGCCGCTGCACCGCCTGGAGCACGCGCTTGCGCAGCCGCAGGCTGTGCGGCGTGACCTCGAGCAGCTCGTCCTCGCGCACCCACTCGAGCGCCTGCTCGAGCGACATGCGGTGGACCGGGAACAGGTACACGCCCTCCTCGGAGGTGGACGAGCGCATGTTCGTGAGACGTTTCTCCTTCACGATGTTGACGTCGATGTCCTCCTCGCGCGTGTTCTCGCCGACGACCATCCCCTCGTACACGCGCTCGCCGGGCTCGACGAACATCTCGCCCCGGTCCTGGATGTGCTCGAGCGCGTACGCCGTGACCTTGCCGGCGCGGTCCGCCACCAGCGCCCCGGTCACGCGGTGCGGGATGTCCCCGTGCCACGGCTCCCAGCCGTCGAACAGATGGTTCAGTAGCCCGGTGCCGCGCGTGTCGGTGAGGAACTGCCCGCGGAACCCGATCAGGCCGCGCGAGGGAATGCGGAACTCGAGCCGCACCCGGCCGGTGCCGTGGTTCACCATGTTCGCCATCCGGCCGCGGCGCGTGCCCACCTTCTGCGTCACCACACCCACGTACTCCTCCGGACAGTCGATGACCAGCCGCTCCATCGGCTCGAGACGGACCCCGTCGCGCTCGTGCGTGATGACCTCCGGTTTGCTCACGGCCAGCTCGAAGCCCTCGCGCCGCATGGTCTCGATCAGGATCGCCATCTGCAGCTCGCCGCGGCCGGAGACCTGGAAGGCATCGGGCGTCTCGCCCGGATCGACGCGCAAGCTCACGTTGGTGAGCAGCTCGCGCTCGAGCCGCTCCTTGAGGTTGCGCGAGGTGACGAAGCGTCCCTCCTGCCCCGCGAACGGCGAGGTGTTCACCTGGAACACCATGCTCACGGTGGGCTCGTCCACCACCACGGGCGGCAGCGGCCGCGGATCCTCCGCGCTCGCGATCGTCTCGCCGATGCTCGCTTCGGCGCAGCCGGCCAGCGCGACGATGTCGCCGGGGCCGGCCTCGTCGACCTCGACCCGCGACAGTCCCTCGAAGGCGTACAGGTTCGTGACCCGGGCGGGCACGCGCGCCCCGTCGGCGCGGAGCAGCACCACGTCGTGGCGCGCGCGCACACGTCCGTTCACGATGCGGCCGACCGCGAGGCGGCCGACGTACTCCGAATAGTCGAGGTTCAGCACCAGCATCTGGAGCGGCGCGTCCGGGTCGTAGCGCGGCGCCGGGATCGTGCGCAGGATCTCCTCGAACAGGGGCCGAAGCGGGTGGTCCTCGCCGTCCGGCGTCAGCCGGCAGACGCCTTCGCGCGCGATCGTGTAGAGCACCGGGAATCCGAGCTGGTCCTCGCTGGCGTCGAGATCGATGAACAGGTCGTAGACCTCGTTCAGCACCGGTTGCGGCCGCGCGTCCTTGCGGTCGATCTTGTTGATCACCACGATCGGCGGGAGCCCCAGCTCGAGCGCCTTGCGCAGCACGAAGCGCGTCTGCGGCAGCGGACCCTCGCTCGCGTCCACGAGCAGGAGCACGCCGTCGACCATCTTGAGCGTGCGCTCCACCTCGCCCCCGAAGTCGGCGTGGCCCGGCGTGTCGACGATGTTGATCTTCACCTCGCCGAAGCGCACCGCCGTGTTCTTGGCGAGGATGGTGATGCCCTTCTCGCGCTCCAGCTCGTTCGAGTCGAGCACCCGCTCGACCACGTCCTGGTTCTCGCGGAACACGCCGCTCTGCCAGAGCATCGCGTCGACGAGCGTGGTCTTGCCGTGGTCCACGTGCGAGATGATGGCGATGTTCCGGAGGTCCTCGCGCACGGAGAGGCCCGGCCCTGCCGTCGGCGCCGCACGTCCGCCCGGCGCGCTCATCGCGCCTCCGCCGCCGACGCGCGCAGCCCGAGGTATCCCGCGAGCGCCTCCCAGCCTCCGGGCCGCTCGTCGAGCGCGTCGTAGGAGTAGAGGGCGAGCATCGCGTAGCCGAGCGCGCGCGCACCCTTCATCTTGGCGGCGGCGTCCGCGGGGCTCTGGTTGTAGATCGCGATGCCGGGCACGACGCGCCCGGTGCCGAGCCCATCCGCGTAGGCGACCATCTGGGCGAGCACCGTCTGGACCACGGGCGCGTAGCACATCACGAACACGCGGTCGACGAGGCCCGCGCGCACCCAGGCACGCCAGTCCTGCGCGTGCTCACGCTCCGCGGATGCCGTGTCCGCGAGCACGGCCGCGCTCAGCGCGACCGGCCGCACGGTGGCCAGCGAGTCGCGCACCTCGCGCACGATGTCGGTGACCCGGTCGCGCTGGAAGGCGGCCCAGGCCGAATCGAGCGCGCGGCGGCGCTGCGGAGGCTCGAGGCCGAATCGCGCCGGGTCGGCGCCGTGCTCGAGCGCGAAGCGCGCGCGCGCGTCGGCGTCGAGCCCCACGAACGCGCCCGGGTCGCGGATGTAATCGAGATGGATACCATCGACCGGATAGCGCGCCGCGATCTCCTTCGCGACCGAGCCGATCCACGCGCGCACCGCGGGGCGCGCGGGGCTCAGGTACACGCCCTCCACGCCGAGGCGCCGGCGCTCGGCCGCGGAGAGCCGGGTCATGGGCCGCCCGTCGGGGAGGCGCACCACCCATTCGGGATGCTGCCGCAGCACGTGGCGCGGATCGCGCGGCGGCGCGGGCGCCGACCACACGAGCACGCAGTTCATCCAGGCGTGGACCTCGAGACCGGCCGCGTGCGCGCGGGCGAGCACAAGCGCCAGCGGATCGGCCGCCCGCGCGGGGAGGGCCTCGGCCCGGGGCAGCAGGCCCGAGCGGTAGTACGCATCGCCGCGCCCGACGACCTGGACGAGGAGTCCCCGCACGCGCGCCTCGCGGGCGCGGCTCACCATGCGCTCGATCCGGGCCGAGTCGGTCAGCACCGAGCGCGTGACCCAGAGATAGTCGGCCAGCCGAACCACGGAATCGGAGGGCGCGACCTTCGCGGGCGCGGACCCGCCCCCCTCCGAGGTGATCGCGGTGTCGCTCGCGCCGCCACCGGCTCCCGCCCACGCGCCGGGAGCCGTGGCGAGAGCGTCCGCGCAGCCGGCGGCGAGGAGCAGCGCGAGCACCGGGACGGATCGCCTCATCGGGCACGCGCGGGCGAGGCCGCAGCCGGGCCGGACGCGCACGCGCGGGCGGATGAGGGACCTTCCGCCCGCGCGCGGTCGCATGAGATCCGTGGGGCGCTCAGCCCGTCTTGACCCCGGTGCGCGTCCGCTTCTTCGCCGGAGGAGCCGGGCTGCCCTCGCCCCCGCGGCGTCCGCCGCGCGCGGGCTTCTCCTCCGCCGCGGCCTCCTCCTCCTCGCGGCCACCCTTCTTCTCCTTGTCCTTCTCCTTCTTCTTCTCGCCGCCCTTGAGCGCCTTCTCCTTCGCCTCGGCCACCGCGATGCGCTCCTTGCGCTCCTTGTCCTTCTGTTCGGCCGTCTTCACCAGCTCGAGGTAGGCGGTCTCGCCTGCGTCTCCGAGCCGGTGCCCCGCGCGCAGGATGCGCGTGTAACCGCCGTTCCGCTCCTCGTACCAGGGCGCGATGGTCGCAAACAGCTTCGTCGTGACCTGCGGCCGCGTGACGAAGCGGGCCACGTGGCGGCGCGCCGCGAGGTCGCCGCGCTTCGCGAAGGTGACCAGGCGCTCGGCGAGCCGGCGCGTCTCCTTGGCCTTCTCCACCGTGGTCTCGATCCGCTCGTACTGGAAGAGCGCGGTCACCAGGTTGCGCAGCACGGCACGCCGGTGCGAAGCGGTGCGGCTCAGCTTGCGATGATCTTTCCGATGTCGCATGGGTGTTCGATTCCTTCCCGACCGGTCGGGCCGGCCGCGTCGTTCCGGTTCAGCCCTCGACCGCCGTCGGCGTCTTCTGCTGATAGAAGCGGGTCACGTCCATGCCGAACGAGAGGCCCATCTCGGCGAGCAGGTCCTGGATCTCCTTGAGCGACTTGCGTCCGAAGTTGCGGTACTTGAGCATCTCCGACTCGCTCTTCTGCACGAGGTCGCCCAGCGTCTTGATCTCGGCGGCGCGCAGGCAGTTGCTCGAGCGCACGGAGAGCTCCAGCTCCTCGACGCTCTTCTCGAGCAGCCGGCGCACGTGGACGATCTGCGGGTCCTCCTCCTCCTCACCCTCGATGACCGGTTCCTCCTCGAAGCGGATGAACAGGTCGAAGTGGTCGCGCAGCAGCTTGGAGGCCCAGGCCAGCGCGTCGGCGGGAAGGATGCTCTGATCGGTCCACACCTCGAGCGTCAGCTTGTCGTAGTCGATGCGCTGGCCGACGCGGGTCGCCTCGACGTGGTAGTTCACGCGGGTCACCGGCGAGAACAGCGCGTCGATCGTGATCACTCCGATCGGGCGATCGGCCTGCGAGTGCTGGTCGGCGCTGTCGTACCCGCGGCCGCTCGTGATGTCGACCTCCATGCGCAGGTCGCCGTCGCGGTTGAGCGAGGCGATGTGGAGGTCCGGGTTCAGGATCTCGACGTCGGCGTCCACCTGCATGTCGCCGGCGCGCACCTCGCGCTTGCCGCCGGCCTCGAAGATGCCCTTCTTCGGACCGTCGCCGTGCAGCTTGAGCCGCACCTGCTTGAGGTTGAGGATGATCTCGGTGACGTCTTCGATCACGCCGGGCAGCGTCGAGAACTCGTGGAGCACGCCCTCGATGCGCACGGCGGTGATCGCGGCGCCCTGCAGCGACGAGAGCAGCACGCGGCGCAGCGCGTTGCCCAGGGTGATGCCGAATCCCCGCTCGAGCGGCTCGATGACGAACTTGCCGTACCCGGGAGTATTACCGGGATCCGAGACCACCTGCTTCGGCATGGTCAGATTCTTCCACTTCATCAGGGAGCCTCCCAGAGCAGTGGGCGTGGGTTACTTCGAGTAGAGCTCGACGATGAGCTGTTCGCTGACCGGCGTCGGGATCGATTCGCGCGTCGGGATGCTGAGTACCCGCCCGCCGAACCGCTCGGGGGCGAGCTCGAGCCACGCGGGCGTCGTCTGCCCCTTGCGGGCTTCGAGCGCGTTCGCGATCACCGTGAGCGTGCGGCTCTTCTCGCGCACCTGGACGTCGTCGCCCGGGCGCACCAGGTACGAGGGCACGTCCACCTTGCGTCCGTTCACGCGGAAGTGTCCGTGGAGCACGAGCTGGCGCGCCTGGCTGCGGTTCACCGCGAAGCCGAACCGATAGACCACGTTGTCGAGACGGCGCTCGAGCATCTGGAGCAGCACCTCGCCGGTGACGCCCTTCGCCTCGGCCGCCTTCTCGAAGTAGTTCCGGAACTGCCGCTCGAGGATGCCGTACATGCGGCGGGCCTTCTGCTTCTCGCGCAGCTGGATCCCGTAGTTCGTCTCCTTGATCCTGCGGCTCTTGCCGTGCTCACCCGGCGCGTAGGCGCGGCGCTCGATCGCGCACTTGTCGGTGTAGCAGCGCGAGCCCTTGAGAAAGAGCTTCATGCCCGCCCGCCGGCACATGCGGCAGCGCGCATCCTGGTAGACCGCCATGGCGTTCTCCTAGACCCGGCGCCGCTTGGGCGGGCGGCAGCCGTTGTGCGGGATGGGTGTGACGTCCTTGATCGCGGAGATCTCGAGCCCGGCCGCCTGCAGCGAACGGATGGCCGCCTCGCGGCCCGCCCCCGGGCCCTTGACCCAGACCTCGACGCGCTTCATGCCGAGGTTGAGGGCCTCGCGGGCGCTGGCTTCGGCCGCCACCTGAGCCGCGAACGGCGTGCTCTTGCGCGAGCCCTTGAACCCGACCTTGCCCGCGCTGGCCCAGGTGATCACGGCGCCGTCCATGTCCGTGATAGTGACGATCGTGTTGTTGAAGCTCGCCTGCACGTGCGCCACGCCGTTGGCGCTCACCTTGCGGTCGCGCTTCTTCGTCTTCTTGACCTCAGCCACTCGATACCTCCTCGACGGTTACTTCTTGGGCGGGCCAGCGGGCTTGACGGCGGGGCGCTTCATCACGCCGGCGGTCTTCTTCGGACCCTTGCGGGTGCGGGCGTTCGTCTTCGTGCGCTGCCCGCGGACGGGCAGGCCGCGCCGGTGACGCAGGCCGCGGTAGGCGCCGATGTCCATCAGCCGCTTGATGTTCATCGCCATCTCGCTGCGCAGCGCGCCCTCGACCTTGTACTCGCGCTCGATGATCGTGCGCAGCCGGCCGGTGTCCTCGTCGGTCAGGTTCTTCACCCGCACGCCGGCATTCACGCCGGCCGAGTCCAGGATGCGGAGCGCGGTCGCCCGGCCGATCCCGTAGATATAGGTGAGGGCGATCTCGATCCGCTTGTCGTTCGGCAGATCCACGCCGGCGATTCGTGCCACGACGGTCCTCCTACTTTTGACGCTGCTTGTGCCGCGGATTGCGCTTGCAGATCACGCGGATCACGCCGTTGCGACGCACGATCTTGCAGTGCTCGCAGATCTTCTTCACCGATGTGCGCACCTTCATCGACATGCCTCCGGCAGGCCTTCCGTTCCGCTCCCGCGCCCGGCCGCGCGCGGGCGCGCTCCGGGTGCGGCCGCGCGGCGGCCTACTTGTACCGATACACGATCCGGCCGCGCGTCAGGTCGTACGGCGACAGCTCGATCGTGACCTTGTCGCCCGGCAGGATCTTGATGAAATGCATCCTCATCTTGCCCGAGATGTGGGCCAGCACCTTGTGGCCGTTCTCCAGCTCCACGCGGAACATCGCGTTGGGCAACGGCTCGATCACGGTGCCTTCGACCTGGATGCCTTCTTCCTTGGCCAAATCCTCTCCTGCTTCTCCTCGTCCGGCCCCCGGCCGCGCTGAGCAGCCGATCACTGCGTTCGCTCGGTCGCTCCTCGCTGCGACATATTTCAATACGACTCGCTCGTCGCTCCCTCGCCGCCTTGTCCTCGGCTGCCCAGCGCAGCCTATTCGCCCGACACCGACAGGATCTCGGGTCCGTTCGGCCCGACCGCGACGGTGTGCTCGAAGTGGGCGCTCAACCCCCCGTCCCTCGTCACCACCGTCCAGCCGTCCGGCTTCGTGACCACCTCCGCCGAGCCCGTGTTCACCATCGGCTCGATGGCGAGCACCTGCCCGATCATGAGGCGGGGGCCCCGATGGGGAAGCCCGAAATTCGGCACGCGCGGCTCCTCGTGCATCTCGCGCCCGATGCCGTGCCCGACCAGCGACTCCACGACCGAGTACCCGTGCTTCTCGGCGGCGCTCTGGATCGCGTGCGAGACATCGCCGATGCGATTGCCCGCGCGCGCCTGCGCGATCCCCGCCAGCAGGGCCTCGCGCGTGACCTGCATCAGCCGGCGCGCCTCCTCGCTCACCTCGCCCACGGCGAAGGTGCGCGCCGAGTCGCCGTAGTACCCGCCCATCTCCACGCCCACGTCCACGCCGACGAGGTCGCCCTCGACCAGACGCCGCGGGCCCGGGATCGCGTGCACGACCTCCTCGTTCACCGAGGGACAGATCGCCGCGGGAAAGCCGCGGTAGCCCTTGAACGCGGGCCGCCCGCCGTGGTCGCGGATGAAGCTCTCGGCCAGTCGGTCCAGCTCGCCCGTGGTCACGCCGGGCCGCACCTCGCGCTCGAGCAGGTCGAGCGTGCGCGCCACGAGGCGGGCCGCCGCCCGGATCGCCTCGATCTCCCGCCGGTCCCTCAGGTACACCATCTCAGGTCCGCTCCAGGCGCGGCGCCATGCCCAGCACCCGCAGCAGGGCCCGGTGCACGTCCTCGACGCTGCCCGCGCCGAGCACCGGGCGCAGCAGCTCCTGCGCCGTGTAGTAGTCGACGAGCGGCGCGGTCTTGGTCCGGTACTCCTCGAAGCGCCGGCGGACCGCCTCCGGCGAATCGTCCGCGCGCGGCCGCAGCACCGCCTCGGGATGATCGTCGCAGTGCACGCCGTCGCGCGAGGGGAGTCCGTCCACGTGGTAGGCCCGCAGGCACACCGGGCACTCCACGCGCCCGCGCAGCCGCCGGACCAACTCCTCCTCGGCGACCCCGAGATAGAGCACGGCGTCGAGCTTCTGCCCGCACTCGGCGAGCAGCGCGTCCAGCGCCTCCCCCTGGGGCAGCGTGCGCGGGAAGCCGTCGAGCACGAATCCCGCTCGCGCGTCGGCCTCCGCGGTGCGCTCGCGCACGAGCCCGATCATCACCTCGTCCTCCACCAGTCGCCCGGCCTCCATCGCGTGCCGCGCCTCGAGTCCCAGCGGCGTGGCCCGGGCCACCGCGTCGCGCAGGATCTCCCCCGTGGAGATCAACGCGCCGCCGGTGTCGGCCGCGAGCCGCCGCGCCTGCGTGCCCTTGCCGACGCCGGGAGGACCGAGCATCACGATCCGCAAAACGCTACATCCTCTGACGGCCGCGGATGCGGCCGCCCTTCACGAAGCCCTCGTAGTGACGCATGAGCAGGTGCGACTCGATCTGCTGGAGCGTGTCGAGCGCCACCCCGACCACGATGAGCACGCTGGTGCCGCCGAAGCCGAGGAACGGCACGTTCGTCGAGCCGATGATCAGGTCCGGCAGCACCGCGATGAGCGCGAGGAAGATCGCGCCCGGCAGGGTGATCCGGGAGAGCACGCGGTCGATGTACTCGGCGGTCTTGCGTCCGGGGCGGATGCCCGGCACGAAGCCGCCGTACTTGCGCATGTTCTCCGCCAGGTCGTTCGGGTTGAGCACGACCGCGGTGTAGAAGTAGGTGAAGAAGATGATGATCAGCCCGTAGACGACATTGTAGAACCAGTGCGTAGGGCGGAACCACTCGCCCACCGTGGTGGCGAGCACGTTGTCGGTCTTGACGAAGGCGAGGATCGTGCTGGGCAGGATCATCACGCTCGAGGCGAAGATGATCGGGATCACGCCGGCCGTGTTCACCCGCAGCGGGATGTGCGTGTTCGCGCCGCCGTACATGCGGCGGCCGACGATCCGCTTCGCGTACTGGACCGGGATCTTGCGGGTCGCCTGGGTCATGAGGATCACGGCCGCGATCACCAGGGCCATGAGCACCCAGATGCCCAGCAGCAGCGGCCAGCTCAGCGATCCGCCGCGCAGGCTCTGCCACGCCTTGAGCAGCGTGTCCGGGATGCGGCCGATGATGTTGATGAAGATGATGAGCGAGATGCCGTTGCCGATGCCGTGCTCGGTGATCTTCTCGCCCAGCCACATGACGAAGATCGTGCCCGTGGTCTGGGTGATGATGGTCGACAGCACGAACAGCGGTCCGGGCGTCGTCACGAGCTGCATGCCCTGGGAGTGGCCCAGGTTCATGAGGAACATGCTGTAGCCGTACGACTGCAGGAAGGAGATCAGCACCGTGCCGTAGCGCGTGTGCTGCGTGATCTTCTTCTGTCCCTCCTCGCCCTCCTTGCGCAGCTTCTCGTAGTAGGGCACGACCGCGCCGAGCAGCTGCAGGATGATCGAGGCGGAGATGTACGGCATGATGCCGAGCGCGAAGATCGTGGCGCGGGAGAACGCCCCGCCCACGAACAGGTCGTAGAGCCCGAACAGGCCGCCCGCCGCGCCCGAGGCCGCGAAGGCGCCCCGCAGCTGCTGCAGGTTCACGCCCGGCGTGGGCACGTGCTCGCCCAGCCGGTAGACGACGACGAGCAGCGCCGTGAACAGGATGCGGCGCTTGAGCTCGGGGACCTGGAAGATGTTGCGAAGCTTCTCGATCATGGTTCCTCGGTGCGCCTAGGCCTCGGCCTTCGGCCTGGACGTCTCCACGGTACCGCCGGCGGCCTCCACCGCGCGGCGCGCGGCCTCGCTCGCGGCGTCCACGCGCACCGTCAGCGCGACG
>DATKKO010000309.1:0-3215 GCA_035542955.1 Terriglobales bacterium | reverse complement strand
GATGCGCTGGCGATGGGCGGCGCTCGCCGCGGGGCTGGCCGGTTGCGTCACGCTGGTCCCCACCTACACGCGCAGCGCCTGGATCGGCCTCTCGGTGTCCATCGCGACGCTGTTCGCGATCACCCGCCCGCGCTGGATCGTGGCGCTGGCCGCCGTGCTCGCGGTCGCGCTGGCGATCGCGCCGGCCTCGTACCGGGCGCGCGCCTTCAGCTCGTTCGACCCGCACCATCCGACGAACCTCGAGCGCACCTACATGTGGCACGCCGGGCTCGCGATGTTCCGCGACCATCCGCTCACCGGCGTGGGGCTCATGGACCTGCGCGCGATCTACGACCGCTACAAGCTGCCGCAGGCCCGCGAGCGCGCCGGTCACCTGCACAGCGTGCCCATCCAGATCGCCGCGAGCATGGGCGTGATCGGGCTCCTCGCCTGGGCGGCGCTCGTCGTCTCGCTGTTCGTCGCGGCCGCGAGCGGACTGCGGAGGATGCCGCCCGGCATCGCGGCGGGACTCAAGGTCGGCGTGCTCGGCATGCTGGCCGGCTTCCTCGTCTCCGGCCTCTTCGAGTGGAACTTCGGCGACGAGGAGCTGCTCTATCCGCTCTATACGCTGGTCGGCATGGCGTGGGCCGCGCGGTTGTGGGAATCCGGAGCGGAGGAGGCCCGGGCGCCCGTCGCGCGCGCGGCCCCGCGGAGCGCGGCATGAGGGTCGCGCTCGTCCACGACTGGCTCACCGGGATGCGGGGCGGCGAGCGCGTGCTCGAGCGCATCGCGCTCATGCACCCCGGCGCGCCGATCCACACGCTGGTCTGGCGGCGCGGATCGGTCTCGCGCGCGATCGAGTCCCACCCGATCGTGACCTCGTTCCTGCAGCGGCTGCCCGGGGCCGAGCGCCGCTATCGCTGGATGCTGCCGCTCTTCCCCCGCGCGATCGAGTCGTTCGACCTCGCGGGATTCGATCTCGTGATCTCGACCAGCCACGCGGCGGCCAAGAGCGCGCGCGCTCCGGCCGGCGCCTTCCACCTGAGCTACATCCACACGCCGATGCGCTACGTGTGGGATCTCGAGCCGGTCTACTTCCCTCCGGGACGCTTCCCGTGGCCGCTCTCGGTCTACGTCCGGCGCACCTGCGCGCGGTTGCGGGAATGGGACCGCGCGACGAGCGCGCGCCCCGACGCGCTGCTCGCGAACTCGCGGCACGTGGCGGAGCGCATCCGGCGCCACTGGGGGCGCGAGGCCGAGGTCGTCCCCCCGCCGGTGGACCTGGAGCGCTTCGCGGCCTGCGCGCGGCACGGCGCGGCGCGCGATCGCGCAGCGCCCTATCTCGTGGCCGGGGCCTTCGCGCCGTACAAGCGCGCCGATCTCGCGCTCGAGGCCTGCGCGCGGCTCGGGCGGCCGGTCCTCGTGGCCGGGAGCGGACAGGAGGAGGCGCGCCTGAGACGCGCCGCGCCGCCGAACACGCGATTCCTCGGCTGGCTCGACGACGGCGAGATCGGCGCCGCGTACGCCGGCGCCCGCGCGCTCCTCTTCCCGGGCGAGGAGGACTTCGGGATCATGCCGGTCGAGGCGCTGGCGAGCGGCACGCCCGTGATCGCGTACGGGCGCGGCGGCATCCTCGAGACCGTCGGGCGCGACGCCGACCCCGAGGCCCTGGCGCGGGTGCGCGCGGGCGGCGCGGCGCGCGTGCCGGGCGGGGTGCTCTTCGGCACGCAGACGACGGACGGCTTGGTCGAGGCCATCGAGCTCTTCGAGCGCGAGAGCTTCGATCCCCCAGCGCTCCGCGATCTCGCGCGGCCGTTCGCCGCCGCCGAGTTCGACCGGCGCTTCGCGGATGCGCTCGCGCGCGCCCGCGCCGGGCGCCCCCCAGGGAACGAGCGCCATGTCGACTGAGATCGCGGACGACGAGATCCTCTCCGAGCTGATGGCCCACGCGCGCGCCGGCGCGCCGGGCCTGCTGCAGTTCCAAAGCCTCGTCTCGGCCCGCCAATACCTGCCGCTCTATCGCCTCTGGCGGAGCCACGTGCCCGCCGGGGCCGAGGTCCTCGACTGGGGCGCCGGCAACGGGCACTTCTCGTATTTCCTGCTCCGCGCGGGATACCGCGTCACGGGCTATTCGTTCGAGCCGTTCGTGTTCGAGTCCTGGTTGCCCGCGATTCCCTATCGCTTCGTCCCGGGCCTCGCAGGCGACCCGGTCCACCTGCCCTTCCCGGATGCCGTCTTCGACGCGGTGGCCTCGGTCGGCGTGCTCGAGCACGTGCGCGAGACCGGCGGGAACGAGCCGGGCAGCCTCGCCGAGATCGCGCGGGTGCTCAGGCCGGGCGGCGTGTTCGTCTGCTGGCATCTGCCCGATCGCTGGAGCTGGATCGAGCTCGCGTCGCGCCAGGTGCCCGGCAAGCACCATCATCCGTATCGTTACGCCCGCGGCGACGTGCGCCGGCTCGTTGCGGACGCGGGACTCGAACTCGTCGCGCTCCGCCGCTACGGCCTGATCCCGCGGCGCACGGCCCACGTGCTCCTCGGGCCGGCGCGCGACTCGCGCTGGGTGGCGGCCGCGTGCGACGGGCTCGACGCGGCGCTCGCGATTCCTCTCGGAGTGATCGCGCAGAACCACGGCTTCGTCGCGCGCAAGCCGGCCGCGGCCGGAGCGGCGGCCGCCCGCTCGCGCCCGCCCGCGCCCGCCCGTTGACACGTGCGGGCGCCACGTCGAGACTGCGCGATCATGCTCACGCCGGCTCCGACATTCCTGCCGACGAGCGGGCGCGCGGCTCGCCGCGCGGACGCGGGCGCCGCCTCTTCCCTTCGATCGCGCGGAGCGCGGCCATGAGCCTCCTCGGCCTGCTCCCCCGCTGGTACCAGGCCCGGATGAAGGCCGCGAAGCTGCGGAACCACCTCCGGCCCAGGCGGTCGTGGCTCGTCCTCGACGTGGGATCGGGCGACGGTCCCGCGCCCGCGGCCGACGTGCTCTGCGATCGCTTCGTGGCGGACGACGCGGAGCGGGTCGCGCCCCTGCGCCTCGATCGTCCGTTCGTCTCGGGGGACTTGGAGCACCTGCCCTTCCGCGACGGCGCGTTCGATTTCGTCTACTGCAGCCACGTGCTCGAGCACACGGCCGATCCGGCGCGCGCGATCGGCGAGCTGGAGCGCGTGGCCCGCGCCGGTTACGTCGAGGTGCCCGCGGAGTATCTCGAGAAGACGGCGAAGAGCACGCCGTCCCATGC
>DATKKO010000308.1:0-10390 GCA_035542955.1 Terriglobales bacterium | reverse complement strand
CGTGCGCGTCGAGGGCGAGACGCAGACGCTGGCCACGATCACCCTCCAGAACTTCTTCCGCATGTACGAGAAGCTCGCGGGCATGACCGGCACCGCCGAGACCGAGGCCGCCGAGTTCTTCGAGATCTACAAGCTCGACGTCGCGGTGATCCCGACGAACCAGGCGATCCATCGGACCGACTTCGACGACGTCGTCTACCGGACGAAGCGCGAGAAGTACAACGCGGTGATCGAGGAGATCGTCCAGCTCCACGAGAAGGGCCAGCCGGTGCTGGTGGGCACGATCTCGGTCGAGGTGAGCGAGCTGCTGTCGCGCATGCTCAAGCGGCGGGGCGTCAAGCACAATGTGCTCAACGCCAAGTACCACCAGCAGGAGGCCGAGATCGTCACCGGCGCGGGCCAGCGCGGAGCGGTGACCATCGCCACGAACATGGCGGGCCGCGGCACCGACATCAAGCTCGGGTCGGGCGTGACGGACCTCGGCGGGCTGCACATCCTCGGCACCGAGCGCCACGAGTCGCGGCGCATCGACCGCCAGCTCCGCGGCCGTTCCGGCCGCCAGGGCGACCCGGGCTCCTCGCGCTTCTACCTGTCGCTCGAGGACGACCTCATGCGCCTGTTCGGCAGCGACCGGATCGCCGGTCTCATGCAGCGCATGGGCGTGCAGGAGGGCGAGGTCATCGAGCACCGGCTCGTCACCGGCGCGATCGGCCGCGCGCAGAAGCGGGTCGAGGCGCACAACTTCGACATCCGCAAGCATCTGCTCGAGTACGACAACGTGATGAACGAGCAGCGCACGGTGGTCTACGAGCTGCGCGACCAGGCGCTGACCTCCGAGGACATGAGCGCGACCGTGCTCGAATCGATCCAGGACGCGGTGCGCGAGCGTGTCGACAAGGCCACCGGGGCCGGCGCGACCCACCGCGAGGAGTGGAACCTGCGCGGCCTCGCCGACGAGCTGTCGCTCCTGCTCATGACGCCGGTGGCGCCCGCCGATCTCGACGCCCCGCGCCCCGAGGCGCTGGTCGAGTCGGGCGAGGCGCTGGCGGAGAGGGCCTACCGCGCGCGCGAGGCGGAGTTCACGCCCGAGGTGACGCGCGAGCTGGAGCGGCATCTCTACCTCTATACGCTGGACGAGCACTGGCGCGACCACCTCTACGAGCTCGATCACCTGAAGGGCGGCATCGGCCTGCGCGCCTACGGCCAGCGCGACCCGCTCATCGAGTACAAGAAGGAGGCCTATACGCTGTTCGAGACGCTCGTGCACGACGTGCGCGAGGACTTCGTGCAGCGCCTGTTTCGGGTGCAGCTCGCCCCGGAGGCGCCGGTGGCGGTGCGGGAGCCGCGACGGCCGCGCGCGATCCAGACGCAGAAAGCGGAGGTCCAGTCGTTCGGCGGGAACGGCGCCGAAGAGGAGGAGCGGGTCGGGGCGGTCGCCACGGCGCCCCGGGTGCGGACGACGCCACGCGTGGGCCGCAACGACCCGTGCCCCTGCGGCAGCGGCAAGAAGTACAAGAAGTGCCACATGCTGATCGACGAGGGCGTGGAGCCGCGCTCGTGAGGCGCGCCGTGCGGGGGACGAGGAAGCCGGGCGCGCCGGCGGGGGCGAAGCGCGCGCGCCGGCCGACGCCGGGCACCCGCCGCAGGCAGGTCGGGGCGGCGCCACGGACGGACGGCGCGCGGCCCGCGCGCCGGACCGCGCGCGCGGCGACGGCGCCGGCCGCGGGCAGGAGCTCCGGCAAGGCGCTGGTGGTCGTCGAGTCGCCGACCAAGAGCCGCACGCTCTCCAAGTTCCTCGGCCGCGGCTTCACCGTGCTCGCCTCGAACGGACACATCATGGACCTGCCGAAGCGCGACCTCGGCGTCGACGTCGAGAACGAGTTCGAGCCGACCTACGTGCCCTTGGCGTCGAAGGCGAAGGCCGTGGCCCGCATCCGCTCCGCTGCCCAGAACGCGGAGCGCATCTACCTCGCGCCGGACCCGGACCGCGAGGGCGAGGCGATCGCCTGGCACCTGTCCCGGGCGCTCGAGGACGTGAAGCGCCCGATCGCGCGGCTCACCTTCAACGAGATCACCGAGCGCGCGGTGAAGGAGGCGCTGCGCGAGCCCCGCGGGATCGACATGCAGCTCGTGAACGCACAGCAGGCGCGGCGCGTCCTCGACCGGCTCGTGGGCTACAAGGTGAGCCCGGTGCTCTGGAAGCGCTTCTACTTCGGCCTGAGCGCGGGGCGCGTGCAGAGCGTGGCGCTGCGCCTGATCTGCGAGCGCGAGGAGGAGATCCGCCTCTTCACGCCCGAGGAGTACTGGACGGTCGAGGCCGACTTCGCGCCGGCCGATCGCCCGGCGGACGCGGCC
Organism: Terriglobales bacterium; assembly: GCA_035542955.1. Taxonomy (GTDB): domain Bacteria; phylum Eisenbacteria; class RBG-16-71-46; order RBG-16-71-46; family RBG-16-71-46; genus JANXPZ01. The sequence continues at coordinate 8,035 of DATKKO010000308.1, read as the reverse complement.
GCCCGCTTCACCGCGAAGCTGGTGCGGGTGGGGGAGGAAGAGCTCGAGCAGGCGCAGGTTCGGGGCGAGGACGCGGGGGCGCGCGCGCAAGCGCTGGCGGCCGAGCTGGCCGGGGCGCCGGCCCGCGTCGCCACGGTGGACACGCAGCCGCGCCAGGTGCATCCGCGCGCGCCCTTCATCACCAGCACGCTCCAGCAGACCGCGTTCAACCGGCTGGGCTTCGCCGCGCAGCGCACGATGAAGGTGGCGCAGCAGCTCTACGAGATCGGCTTCATCACCTACATGCGCACCGACTCGCCGCGGCTCGCGGGTGAGGCCATCGCCGAGATGCGGGCGTGGCTCGCGCGCGAGCTCGGCGCCGAGTACGTGCCCGAGAGCCCGCGCCAGCATCGCGGCAAGAAGGGCGCGCAGGACGCGCACGAGGCGATCCGCCCCACCTCGGTCGAGCGCACGCCGGCATCCGTGCGGGGCGCGCTGAGCGACGAGCAGGCGCGGCTCTACGAGCTGATCTGGACCCGCGCGCTCGCCTCGCAGGCCGCCTCGGCCGAGTACCTGGCGACCACTGCGGAGATCGAGTCGGGCCGGCTCGGGCTGCGCGCCTCGGGACGCGTGCTCAAGTTCGCGGGCTTCCAGAAGCTCTACGGGCTCGACGAGGACGAGACGGAGAACGGCTCGAGCCTGCCCGAGCTGGCGCCGGGGATGGCGCTCGTCGTCGCGGGCGAGGCCGTGCGGCCCGACGCGGCTGCGGTGCGGCCCGAGCAGCACTTCACGCAGCCGCCGCCGCGCTACACCGAGGCCTCGCTGGTGAAGACGCTCGAGGAGCAGGACATCGGGCGCCCCAGCACCTACGCCACGATCGTCGGCACGATCACCTCGCGCGAATACGTGACCCGCGACCGCGGCCGGCTCGCGCCCACCGAGTTGGGCATGGCGGTGAACCGCGCGCTGGTCGACGGCTTCCCCGACGTCTTCACCGTCGACTTCACCTCGAAGATGGAGGACGAGCTGGACGAGGTGGAGGACGGCCGGCAGGAGTGGCATCGGGTGGTGCAGGACTTCTGGGGCCCCTTCCATCGCGACCTCGAGAAGTCCGCCCGCGGCCCGGGGAAGGCCGGCGAGCTGACCGACAAACCCTGCCCGGTGTGCGGGAAGAAGCTGCGCATGCGCTTCAACCGGCGCGGCGCGTACTACGCGTGCTCCGGCTATCCGAAGTGCAAGTACACCGAGCCGGTCGATCCGCCCGAGCCGCCGCAGCCGGTCGAGGGCGTCTGCCCGAAGTGCGGCGCGGGGCTCGTCGCGCGCACCGGCCCCTTCGGCCGCTACGTCTCGTGCGAGCGCCGGCCGGAGTGCGACTTCACGCGGCCCTTCACGCTCGGTATCGCCTGCCCGCGCTGCGGCACGGGCGAGCTGGCCGAGAAGCGCAGCCGCCGGGGCAAGGTGTTCTACGGCTGCTCGCGCTACCCGGAGTGCGACTACGCGCTCTGGGACCGGCCGGTGGCCACGCCCTGTCCGCAGTGCGGCGCGGCCTTCCTCACCGAGAAGATCACGCGCCAGAGCCGCAGCCTGCGCTGCGTGAACCCCGGCTGCGGCTACCGGAGCGCGCCGGAGCCCGTCGGTGCGTGAGGCGCTCGAAGCGTTCCTGAGCGAGCTGGGCGCGCAGCGCCGCGCCTCGGAGCACACGCTGTCCGCCTACCGTCGCGACGTCGGCCGCGTGCTCGATCTCGCCGCGGGCGCGGGCCGGCCCGTGCCGCCGGAGGCGTGGACGCGCGAGCTGCTCGAGCGGGCGGCGCGCGAGCTCCATCGCACGCACCACGCGGCCTCGAGCGCGGCGCGCGCTCTGGCCGCCTGGCGCAGCTTCTCGCGCTTCTGCCTGCGGCGCGGGCTGATCGCGCGCGACCCCGCGCGCACGCTCGCCTTCCCGCGCCTGGCGCGGCGACTGCCGCGCATGCTCCCCGTGCTCGATCTGGCGCGGGCCCTCGACCGGCTGGCCGCGGCCGAGGACGCCGCGGCGCCCCGCGATCGCGCCCTGCTCGAGCTGGCGTACTCGTCGGGGCTGCGGCTCGCGGAGCTGGTGGGCCTGAACCGCGGCGACGTGGATCGAGCCGGCGGCCTGGTGCGGGTGCGCGGCAAGGGCCGGCGCGAGCGCGTGGTGCCGGTGAGCGAGCGGGCGCTGGGGGCGCTCGGGCGCTACCTCGAGGCGCGGCTTCCGGCGGGGGGCACTCGACCGGCGGGGGGCCGGGCCCGGGTCGGCTCCGGCGACGAGCCGGTGTTCGTCGGCCCTGCGGGCGCGCGGCTCTCGGGGCGCACGGTGCAGCGTGTGGTGCGGCGGCGGCTCGCCGGCGTGGCGCGCGGGCTCGGGGTCACGCCGCACGCGCTGCGCCACTCCTTCGCCAGCCACATGCTGGATCGCGGCGCCGACCTGCGCGCGATCCAGGAGATGCTCGGGCATCGCACGCTCGCCACCACCCAGGTCTACACGCACGTGACGCGGAGCCGGCTCCTGCAGGCCTACGAGCAGGCGCACCCGAGAGCGCGATGAGCGCGCGGCGCGCGTCGAGCGCGGCGGCTCTCCTGCTGCTGGCGGCCTCCTGCGCCCGCAAGGCCCCGCCCTCGGGCGGGCCGCCCGACATCACGCCGCCGCGCATCGTCTCGACCGCGCCCGACTCGGCCGCGGCGCGCGTGGCGCTCGACGCGCGGCTCTCGATCACCTTCAGCAAGCCGATGGAGCCCACCGCCACGGGCAACGCGGTCTCGCTCGCGCCCCGGGTCGGGATCCGCCAGCGCCGCTGGAGCGGCCGGACGCTCACCGTGGTGCTCGACACGCTGCTCAAATCGAACCAGACCTACACGCTGTTCGTCGCGCCGACTGCGCGCGACCGCCACGGGAACGCGCTGCCGCTCGGGAAGGCGATCGTGTTCAGCACCGCCGACAGCTTCCCGCCGGGCGTGATCGAGGGGACGATCGACGCCCGCGGCTTCCCGGTCGAGGGCACGTACCTGTGGTGCTACCGCGGATCGCGGGCTCCGGACTCGACCGCGCGGGACTTCGACGCGCTCGGCGTGGCCAACGATCAGGGTCGCTTCCGCATCCCCGGTCTCCCGGTGCCCGCCACCTATCGCCTGTGGGCGTTCGCCGACCTGAACCACAACCGCTCCTTCGAGCCCGACCATGACGTGCTCGCCCCGGCGGACACCTCGATCGAGCTGACGGCCGAGCACCCCGTCGTCGGCGATCTGTCGCTGCGCGTGCGGAACCCTCGCGCGCCCGGTCACGTGCGGGGCCTGGTGAGCGATCCGACCGGCGACACGCTCGGCGTGCTGCGGGTGATCGCGATCGCAAGCGAGGACTCCACGCGGCGCGTCATCGTGGACGCGGACGCCAAGCGCACCTACGATCTCCAGCTCTCCGCCGGCACCTGGTTCGTGCGCGCCTGGCGCGACGAGGATCGGAACCGCGCTTGGCGCCAGGACGTCGAGCCGGCGAGCGAGATCCGCGAGATCCGGCTCGAGCCGGCCGAGGAGGTCAACGACGTGGGGCTCACCCTCAAGCACTGGATCCAGCCCTGATGACCGGCGTGCCCTTCGTGAAGATGCACGGCGCGGCCAACGACTTCGTGGTCGTCGACCACCGCGCCCCGTTCCTGCCCGACGATCCCGCGGGATGGGTGCGGCGGGTCTGCGACCGGCGGCGCGGTGTCGGCGCCGACGGCGTGCTCCTGCTCGAGAGCGATCCCGAGCTGGACTTCGCCATGCGCTACCTGAACGCGGATGGCTCGCCCGCCGACTACTGCGGCAACGGCGCCCGCTGCCTCGCGCGCTTCGCGCTCGAGCGCGGCCTCGGGCGCGCCGGGCGCGTGCGCTTCCGCACGGACGCCGGCGTGCAGGAGGCGTGGCGCGCGGCCGGGGGCGCGATCGAGCTGCACGTCGGGCGCGTGGAGCCGCCCGGGGTCGAGGAGACGCTCGAGGCCGCCGGCCGCTCGTTCACGGGGCGCGCGGTCGAGGTCGGCGTGCCGCACTTCGTAACGCGCTGCGACCGGCTCGTCGAGGCGCCGGTCGCGGAATGGGGCGCCGCGCTGCGACGGCATGTCCGCTTCGCGCCGGCCGGGGCGAACGTCGACTTCGTGGCTCCGCGCGGGCCGGGCCGGCTGGCGATGCGCACCTTCGAGCGCGGCGTCGAAGCCGAGACGCTGGCCTGCGGCAGCGGGGCGATGGCCTCGGCCCTGTGGGCCGGGCTCGAGGGCGAGCGCTCGCCCGTCGAGATCCTGACCGCCGGAGGCGACTCGCTAGTGGTATCGTTCGAGAGCGTGGAGGGCGGCTACGACCTGCGCCTTACGGGCCCGGCCGTCGTGGCCTTCACGGGCACCTGGGTCGAAGCGGACGCATCCTAACCCGGACCATCCGGGTGGCCAGGATTCGGAGGTCAGCATGTTCGAGGGACTCTCGGTCGCGATGGTGACGCCGTTCCGCGACGGCGCCGTGGACCTCGCCGCCGCCGACCGGCTCGTGGATTTCCTGCTCGAGGGCGGCGTCGAATGCCTGGTGGTCTCGGGATCCACCGGCGAGGCCGCGACCTGCTCGGTGGAGGAGCGGCGCAAGCTCTGGAAGCTGGTCAAGGAGCGGGTGAGGGGGCGTATTCCAGTGGTGGCCGGCACGGGCACCAACTCGACCTCGGACACGATCGCGCTCACGCGCATGGCCGAGGAGCTGGGGCTCGACGGCGCGCTGGTCGTCACGCCGTACTACAACAAGCCGACCCCGAAGGGACAGATCGCGCACTTCTCCGCTGTGGCGAAGGGCACGAAGCTGCCCCTGATCCTCTACAACGTGCCGGGGCGCACGGCCACGAACACGCTGCCCGAGACGCTCGAGCAGCTGCACGACCTGCCGAACGTGGTCGCGGTCAAGGAGTCGTCCGGCTCGCTCGATCAGGCCAGCGCGATCCGGGCCCGCACTCGTCTCACGCTGCTCTGCGGTGACGATTCGTTGACGCTGCCGATGATGGCCGTGGGCGCCGCCGGGGTCGTGTCGGTCGCGGGCAACGCGGCGCCGCGCGAGATGCGGTCGCTCTGCGACGCGGCGCGCGCCGGACGCGTGGCCGACGCCGAGGCGATCCATCGCCGGCTGCTGCCGCTGTTTCGCGCGCTCTTCGTCGAATCGAATCCGGGGCCGGTCAAGTTCCTGCTCTCGGCGATGGGGCTCGTCGAGAACCAGCTCCGGCTGCCGCTCGTGCCCGTCGAGCCGTCGAGCGAGAAGGCCATCCTCGCGGCCGCCCGGGCCGTAGGGCTGCCGCTCATGGCGTCCACGGGGCACGCGGGCGGGGTCCGGGTCGGGTCCGGATGATCCCGCTCGTCCTCGTCGGCGCGGCGGGGCGCATGGGCCACGCGATCGAGCAGGCCGTGGGCGCCTCCACCGGGTTCGCGATCAAGGCGCGCGTGGACCGCGGAGCCCCCGGTAGCGGCGGACCGGGCTGGTGCGCAGACGCCGCGCAGGTCCTCGCCGCGGGCGACGTGGCCGTGGACTTCAGCGCCCCGGCGGTGACCGCGGCGCTGGCCGCGCTCTGCGCCGGACGCGGCGCCGCCCTGGTGTCGGGCACCACGGGGCTCGACGCGAAGGAAGAGGAGGCGGTGCGCGCGGCCGCGCAGAAGGTGCCCGTGGTGCGCGCGGCCAACTTCAGCCTCGGGATCGCGGCGCTGCGCCGCGCGCTCGAGGCGGCGCTCGGCGCGCTGCCGAGCGCGTGGGACATCGAGATTGTCGAGCGCCACCATCGCGGCAAAGCGGACAGCCCGTCGGGGACGGCGCTGCTGCTTGCCGCGCGGGCGGCCTCGAGCCGCGGCGCGGACGAGTCGGCTCTGCGCTTCGGGCGCGGCCGCGGCCGCACCGGCCCGCGCCCCGAGGGCGAGATCGGCGTGCACGCGCTGCGCGGCGGCACCTGGGTGGGCGACCACCTCGCGCTGATCGCCGGACCGGGCGAATGGCTCGAGCTGCGGCACGTGGCGCAGGATCGCTCGGCGTTCGCCTTCGGCGCGCTGGCCGCGGCGCGCTTCGTGTCGCGCGCGCGGCCCGGCTTCTACGGGCTCGACGACGTCCTGGCCGGCGGGGAGTCCTGATCGGGAACACATGCGCCCGCGGCTGCCGGCTTTCGCTCCGGTTCTCCTCGCCCTCCTGCTCGTGCCGGCCCGGCCCGCCCCGGCCCAGGTCTTCGGCAAGAACAAGGTCCAGTACGAGTCGCTCGACTGGGCCGTGCTCGAGACGCCGCACGTCCGGCTGCACTTCTACTCGGACGAGGAGCCGCTCGCGCGCCGCGAGGCCGCGTATGCCGAGAGCGTGTGCGTCGAGTACGACCGGCGCTTCCGCCTTCATTCGTCCCGTCACGTCCCGCTGCTGCTCTACTCCACGCACCACCTCTTCCAGCAGACCAACGCGACGCCCGACCTCCTGACCGAGGCGACCGGGGGCCTCACCGAGCTGATCAAGGGCCGCGTGCTGATCCCGCACAACGGCTCGTGGGCGCGGCTCGAATGGGTGACGCGCCACGAGCTGACCCACTGGTACATGCTCGAGAAGCTCACGCAGGTGCTGCACGCCCACCACCGCACGCAGAACATGCTGCCGCCGCTGTGGTTCATCGAGGGGCTCGCCGAGTACTGCGGCACGACCTGGGACGCGGACGCCGAGGGCCTGCTGCGCGACGCCGTGATCTCGGGCGAGGCCCTGCCGCTCACGAGGAGCGACCCGATCACGGGCACGGTGCTCATGTACAAGGAGGGGCAGTCCTTCCTGCTCTGGCTCGCGCAGCGCTTCGGGACCGAGCGCGTGTTCGACGTGCTCGAGAACTGGTGGCGGGGCGACGACTTCGAGAGCATCTATCGGATGACGTTCGGCGAGAGCCTGGAGCGCAGCGACCAGGACTGGTTCGACTCGCTCAAGCGGCGCTACTACCCGGCGATCGAGCACGCCTCGCCCGTCGCGGGCGTCGCGCAGAGGCTGACGCCGCACGGCCACTACAATCTCGGCCCCCGCGTGGTGCCCGATGCCGCGCCCGGCGACACCAGCCTGAGCTTCTGCTACTTCGCGGCGAGCGAGAACGGCATCGATCTGATGGTGAGCGAGCCGCGGCGGGGGGCACTCGCCGACGGCGGGTCCGGCCGCGTCGAGCACCGGCTGCTCCGGGGCGGGCTCTCGCCGCAGTTCGAGTCCTTCCACCTGTTCCAGAACCGGCCCAGCACCTCGCCCTCGGGGCTGGTCGCCGTCTCCTCGAAGCGCGGCGGCCGGGACGCGATCTATGTGGTGGACGCCGTGCGCGGTCGCGTGCTGCGCCGGCTCGGCTTCCCGCGGCTCGTCGCGATCACCAATCCGTGCCTGGTCCCAGGGGACACCGCGGCCGTCTTCTCCGCGCAGGACTACGGCGGCAGTTCGGATCTCTACCGCGCCTCCTGGCGCGGCCGGAAGGTGATGCTCGAGCGCCTGACCCACGACGACTGGGACGACCTCGAGCCCGACGTCTCGCACGACGGGCGCTGGGTCGTCTTCGCCTCGGACCGGGACTCGCCAACGGGGCACTGCGCGCTGTGGCGGCTCTCGCTCGCGGACGGCTCGATCGAGCGCATCAGCAACCCGCCCGCGGGGGACGACCGTCAGCCCTGCTACGCGCCGGATGGGCGCTGGATCGCGTTCCGCTCGACCCGCGGCGGCACGAGCGACCTCTACCTGCGGCCCGCCGAGCCCTCGAGCGAGGCGCGGCGCGTGACGAGCCTGCTCGGCCCGGTCTCGGACCCCGACTGGCTGCCGGGCAACCGCGGGCTGCTCTTCACGGGCGAGAGCGGCATCGAGTTCCAGAGCTACGCGGTGCGCTTCGACCCGGACACGCTGTCGGTCGAGCGCGAGCCGCCGGCGCCCGCGCCGCTCGCGATCGACACCGGATCGCGCCAGCACTACCAGCGGCGCCTCGGCCTCGACCTCGTGCAGAACGTGGTGGCGGTCGATCCCGCGCTCGGCGCGGGTGGCGTCGGGCAGATCGCGCTGAGCGACGTGCTCG
>DATKKO010000307.1:0-3974 GCA_035542955.1 Terriglobales bacterium | reverse complement strand
CGCCTGCTCGAGCCGGCCGCCCCGGCGCTGGCGGCCGGGGACGCGCTCGCCGAGCTCATCCGCAACGCGCCCCGCGCCCGCTACTGGACCTCCACCGCGACGGGCGCCTGCGGCGCGTGCCACGGCGCCGCGGCGCCTGCGCTCGGGCCCGCCGCGCGCGCGCTCCCGGCCGGCGCGACGCCGCGCCATCCGGGCACGCTCGTCCGCTGTCAGCTCTGCGCGCGCAACTGCACGCTGGCCGAGGGCGAGCGCGGGATGTGCCACGCCCGCGTCGTCGTGGACGGCGAGCTCAGGAGCCTGGTCTACGGCCGGCCGATCACGGTGCAGATCGACCCGATCGAGAAGAAGCCCCTCTTCCATTTCCTCCCGGGGTCGCAAGCCTTCTCGCTCGCCACCAGCGGCTGTCCGCTGCGCTGCCGCTTCTGCCAGAACTGGGAGATCTCGCAGGCGCGCCCCGAGGACTACGCGCAGGCTCCGCTCCCGCCCGCGACGCTGGCGCGCGCGGCGGTCCAGCGCGGCGCGCCCGTGATCGCGTTCACCTACAACGAGCCCACGGTGTTCACCGAGTTCCTCACCGACGTGGCCCGCGCGGGCCGGCCGCAGGGCCGGCGCAGCGTGCTGATCTCGTGCGGGTTCATGAACGAGGCCCCGCTCGCAGAGATGTGCGGGGTGCTCGACGCGATCAAGATCGACCTCAAGGGCTACAGCCCCGACTTCTATCGCACCGTGTGCGGCGCCGAGCTGGAGCCCGTGCTGCGCAGCATCCGCCAGGTGGCGAAGAGCGGGCGTCACCTCGAGATCGTGAACCTGGTCGTGCCCACGCTGAACGACTCGCCCGCGATGCTGACCGCGCTCGCGAAATGGGTGGCGGGCGAGGTCGGACCGGACGTGCCCGTGCACTTCACGCGCTTCCACCCGGACTATCAGCTCCCCAACCTGCCCGACACGCCGGTGGCCACGCTCGAGAAAGCGCGGGACATCGCGATGGCCCAGGGGCTGCACTACGTCTACGTGGGGAACGTGCCCGGGCATCCGGGGAACCACACGTATTGCCCGAAGTGCGGGAAGGCCGTGATCGAGCGCGACGGCCTGTTCGTGACCGGGATGCACCTGAAGAACGGATGCTGCGGCTTCTGCGGCCGCCGCATCCCCGGGGTGTGGAGTTGAGACGATGACCTCCGCCATTCGCGAGCCCGTCGTGGCCGGGGAGTTCTATCCGGCCGATGCGCGAGACCTCGAGGACGAGGTCCGCGAGCTGCTCGCGTGCGCGGTCGCGCCGAGGACCGAGCGCCCCATCGGGCTCGTCGCGCCGCATGCCGGTTACGTCTTCTCGGGCCTCATCGCGGCGGACGCGTACGCCCAGGCGGCGGATCATCCGTACGATCTCGTGGTCCTGCTCGGCACGAACCACTCCGCGCCCGGGTTCACGCGCGTCTCGGTGTTCACCGGATCCGGCTTCCGCACGCCGCTGGGAACGGCGCCGGTGGACGGGGACGCGGCGCACGCGCTGCTCGCCGCCGATCCCGACGGCACGCCCGACCCGCGCCCGCACCTGCTCGAGCACTCGATCGAGGTCCAGGTTCCGTTCGTGCAGGTCGTGTTCCCCGGCGCCGCGATCCTGCCCGTGCTCGTGGGCCGCGACGAGCCGGGGCTCTGCGGACGGCTGGGAGCGGCCCTCGCCCGCGTGCTCGCGGGCCGCCGCGCGCTGGTCGTGGCGAGCAGCGATCTCTCGCACTACCCGGCGTACGAGGACGCCGCCGCGGCCGATCGCGCGGTGCTGGCCGCGATCGCGCGCCTCGATTCCGGGGGCCTGCGCACCGCGATCGCCGCCGAGGAGGACGCCAGGCGCCGCGGCCTGCGAACCTGCGCCTGCGGCTCGGCGCCGGTGCTCGCGGCGATGGCCGCGGCGCGCGCTCTCGGGGCCACCCGCGGCGTCGTGGTGAGCCACGCCAGCAGCGGCGACGCTCCGCGGGGCGATCGCGCGCACGTGGTCGGCTACGGCGCGGTCGCGTTCACGGCCGGCGCGCCGGGCGCCGATCTCGCCGCCCTCGACGAACCTCCCCACGCCCTCCCATACCCACCCGGGGGTCCTCCATGACGAATCGCGCGAAACGCACGCCGCCGGCCGGGGCCTGGCTGTCCCGCGCCGCGGCCCTGTTCCTCTTCTCCGCCTCGACCTGCTCCTCCCCCGCGACGACGGGCGGCGAGGCCCGCGCGTCCGCGGCGTCGGGCGAACGCGCGCCCGCCGTGGCGGGGCAGTTCTATCCGGGGGAGAGCGCGAAGCTCGAGGGCGCCGTGAAGAGCTTCCTCGCCGACGCGGTCCCCGTGCGGGCCGAGCCGCCGATCGCGCTCGTGCTGCCCCACGCGAGCTACGTGTTCTCGGGCCAGATCGCGGCCGATGGCTGGCGTCAGGCGCAGGGGCGGAGCTACGACCTGATCGTGATCCTCGGCACGAACCACACCACGCCCGGGTTCTACGGGGCGTCGGTCTTCACCGGCGGCGCCTTCCGCACCCCGCTCGGCTCCGCGCGCGTGGACACGAAGGCCGCGCGGCGACTGCTGCTCGCGGGCGGCGGATTCCTCGACGATCCCCGCGTGCACGAGCGCGAGCACTCGATCGAGGTGCACGTGCCGTTCGCGCAGATCGCCCTGCCCGGAGTCCCGATCCTGCCGATCGTGGTGAGCAGCGAGGATCCGTCGGTCTGCATCCGGCTCGGGCGCGCGCTCGCGGGCGTGCTCGCGAACCGCAGGGCGCTCATCGTCGCGAGCAGCGATCTCTCGCATTATCCTCAATACCCGGGCGCGCTCGTCTCGGACCACGCGGTGCTCGCGGCCATGACCCGGCTCGCGCCCGTGGGCCTGGCGGAGACGGCCGACACGGAGCTGCGGGCCGGCCTCCCCGGTCTCGAGACCTGCGCCTGCGGAGAAGGAGCGATCATGGTGGCGATGGAAGCGGCGAAGGCGCTCGGCGCGAAGCGCGGCGTCGTGCTGTCGAGCGCGAACAGCGGCGACACGGCGGTGGGCGATCGCGCGCGCGTGGTCGGCTACGGCGCGGTCGAGTTCACGGCGGGCGAGGCGGGAGCGGACACGGCGGCGCTGGCGCGGCCGCCCGAGCCGCCGGAGTCGGCCATGCTCGAACCAGCCGAGGAGAAGCGGCTCCTCGCGCTCGCCCGGCGCACGCTCGAGCGCTGGTTCGCGACCTCGACGGTGCCGTTCACGCGCGCCTCCTCGTCGGCCTCCGGCCGCCGGCAGGGCGCGTTCGTCACGCTCTACGCGCACGGCGAGCTGCGCGGCTGCGTCGGGCACATGGCCGAGGACCTTCCGCTCGCGCAGACGGTCCAGGCGATGGCGCTCGCCGCCGCGTTCGAGGACTCGCGCTTCACGCCGCTCGCCGAGTCGGAGCTGAAGGACCTCGAGATCGAGATCTCGGCGCTCACGCCGCTCGAGCGCGTGAGCGGCCCCGAGGCCGTGCAGATCGGGCGGGACGGCGTCGAGATCCGCAAGGACGGCCGCGCGGCCGTGTTCCTGCCGCAGGTGGCGGTCGAGCAGGGCTGGGATCGGAACGCGCTGATGACGAACCTGTGCCTGAAGGCGGGCCTGCCGCCTGACGCGTGGAAGAGCGGCGCCGAGTTCTTCACCTTCCGCGCCATCCATTTCCGCGAGTCCCAGTTCCGGTGATGCGAGGCCGGCGAGGCCGGAGTCGCTCGGCCTCGCACCTGTCGCGACGCGCCCTGATCGCGGCCGGGCGCGCGCGCGGAGCGAGCGCGGGCGTGCCGCGGTCCGCGAGACGCCTGCTCCGCGCGGCCGCGCGATGATCCTCTGGCTGGTCGCGCTCGGCGCGGTCGCCATGCTCGGCCAGGTCGTGCTGTTGCGCGAGCTGGACGTCGCCTTCTACGGCAGCGAGCTGGTGCTCGTGCTCGCGCTCGGGGCGTGGCTGCTCGGGGCCGCGCTCGGCGCGGCGTCCGGCGGCCGCC
>DATKKO010000306.1:0-10477 GCA_035542955.1 Terriglobales bacterium | reverse complement strand
GCCGGTCGTGGCATCCAGCGCCGCAATGCAGTTGCGCGCCTGGCCGCCGATGCTGGTGAAGTACCCGCCCGCGTAGACCGCGCTCCCGCTCACCGCAAGGGCGAGGACACGTGCCCACATGTATGGATAATAAGGGGCGTTGCCCACGTCCGCGCTCCAGGCCGTGGCGGCGCCGGTCGTGGCATCTAGCGCCGCGACGCCGAGGCGCACTTGCCCGCCGACGCTGGTGAAGTACCCGCCCGCGTAGACCGTGCTCCCGCTCAGCGCCAGAGCGTCGACAGCATCGTTCGCATTCGGGTTCCAGTCTGTGGCCGCGCCGGTAGTGGCATCCAGTGCCGCAATGTGGTTGCGCGTCTGCCCGCCGATGCTGGTGAAGTACCCGCCCGCGTAGACCGTGCTCCCGTCCACCGCTAGGGCGTAGACGGATGCGTAGACGGACCCTATCCCCCCCGCATTCGGGTCCCAGGCCGTGGCCGCGCCAGTCGTGGCATCCAGCGCCGCAATGAACTTGCGCGCCTGCCCGCCGATGCTGGTGAACTCCCCCCCCGCGTAGACCGTGCTCTCGCTCACCGCCAGGGCGTAGACGTAGGGGTATTGACCCCCCGCATTCGGGTCCCAGGTCGTGGCCGCGCCGGTCGCGGCATCGAGCGCCGCAATGCGGTTGCGCGCCTGCCCGCCGATGCTGGTGAAGGACCCGCCCGCGTACACCGTGCCCCCGCTCACCGCCAGAGCGTGGACATAATAGTCCGCGTTCGGGTTCCAGTCTGTGGCCGCGCCGGTCGTGGTATCCAGCGCCGCAATGTGGTTGCGCGCCTGCCCACCGATACTGGTGAAGTACCCACCCGCGTACACCATGCCCCCGCTCACCCCCAGGGCGTCGACCTCACCGTCCGCGTTCGGGTCCCAGGGAGACACGCTGCCATCGGCCAGGACGTGAGCTAGGTTCGAGCGCGGCAGCCCGCCGACCGTGCTGAAGGATCCACCGATGTACCACCCACCCGAGCCGTCCGAGACCGACGCGTGGACCGTCCCGAACACCCTGGGAAAGGACCTGAGGGCCTCGCCGGTCTCCGCGCTCAAGGGCACGCCCGCGCCGGTCACGGGGCCGACGTAGCTGAATTTTCCGCCGATGTAGATCGTGTTCCCCTCACGCACGACCGCACGCACGATTCCGTCCGTTGCCCAAAAAGTGGTATCCACCTTCTGAGCTGCCGCAGGCAGGGGGCAAACGGTCAGTGCGGTGGCGATGAGGCAGCCGCAGAGCAAAGGACGAGCCCTGGGGATCGATGCATGAGGCGCTGAAAGGGCGGCCATTGGACCTTCGCGCGACGCCAGCGCATTTGGCGGCCGACCCGGCGTCGGTCACGACCACCCCGCAGGCGGTGAGGCACCCACGCACAGAGAGGATAACACTGGTGGGGTGTCCCGCGCGGAATTTCACCTTCCTGGAAGAGTGGAACTTCCCGCGCACAGCTTAGCAACCGCGCAAGCCGCGGCCGAGGCAGCGAACGGACCAGATCGCGTCGAACGCCGATCGAACGATGGTCACGGGGACCCACGAGGGCAGGAGTAGGATGGTTGTGTCGCATCCCGACACCCGGCGATAGCGTAAGTCGGCCGCCTCCCCGAGCTTGGTGGCCGTGGTGAAGCAGCGCGTGCCGAGCCAGCAGGAGAGCTGGCCGCCCGCACGCAGCACCCGGAACCGTTGGCGGAACACGTCCGCGAGGAGCCGTCGGTGGGCCGACGGCGCGTAGGTCTCCCGCGCGCCCCACGCCTCGGCCGTGGTCATCACCCGCCCGTTGTGGTGGGTGAGCGCGTGGTCGCTGGCGAACTGGCTTGTTTGTCTCCGCGATGCACGGCGAGGCTGTCGGGGCGGATGTCGAATCCCGTGAGCGTCCAGGGCCGCTCGTGGCCGGTGAAGACCGCCCAGCGCGATTCGTAGTAGGGACGCACCTCGTTCGCCAGCAGATCGCGGTCGTCGAGCACGACGTAGCGCCAGTGCCCGGCCCGGAGCGAATCGCGGAGCGCCTTGCGCAGGGCGCTCCCTTCCGGTCGGCGGCTGGTCGTCACGTCGAGGAGGGCCATGGTGTGGAAGTGGCCGGGCTTGCCCGCCTGCACGGCGAGATCGCAGTGGCTGGGCACGAGCACGCGTCCGGGCAGGCGGCGGATCCGCTCGAGCAGCCGCTCGCCCGCCGCGCGATCCGCGGCGAGCGGGATCTGGTGCCAGGGCACATACGCGAGCAGCGCGAATTGGGCGGCGCAGGCCAGCGTGAGCACGCGGGCGAGCGCGACCCGCAGCGCGGGCGGGCTCTCGGCGCAGCACCCGGCGATCGAGTGCCAGGCGAGGCCGAAGAGGATGGCAAAGCCGGCGAAGGCGGGCATGAACACGTTGTCATAGCTGCCCGAGTACGTCGTCAGCAGCCACGAGCCCCCGATCAGTCCCGCGGCCGCCGCGCCGTGGAACCCGCGCGCGCCGGGAGCGAGCGCGGGCCGCGGCACGAGCAGGACGAACGCGCCCAGCACGGAGGCGAGCGCCATGCGCTCGAGCGGATCGCGCAGCGCGGCGTGCACGATCTCCTTCCACGCGCGCACATGGTCGAGAGCGACGTTCCAGACGTAGAAGTGGTACCAGCCGCCCGAGGACCGCTCGAGGGCGAAGCTGACGGCTCCCACGGTGGCGAGGAAGGCCACGGCCAGCATGCCGAAGCGGCGGGGCCGCGCGAACAGCGTGTGGAGCAGCAGGGGAACGGCGACGAACAGCGCGGATTGCTTGGTGAGGCACGCGAGCCCGAGGAGCGCGCCGGCGGCGAGCGGTCCGCCCGCGGATCCGGAGCCGAAGCGCAGCGCGGCCATGCCGGCCAGCACGAGGAACAGGCACAGCGAGTCGGGGCGGGCGACGTCGAACCAGGCTCCGCACGCGCGATAGCCGGCGGCGAACAGGCCGGCCGCGAGCAGGCCCGCGGTCGCGCTGCGCGTCTCCCGGGACACCATCCACCCGATCAGCGCGAGCGATCCGAGCGAGGCGAGGAACGAGACCAGCCGCAGCGGCAGGAAGCTCTCGCCCAGCAGCCGCGCCGCGAGCGCGGAGATCAGATAGAAGAGGGGCGTGTAGTCGAGGGCGACGAAGTCCACCGAGGGCGGCGCGTAGAGCGGGAGCCCGTGCAGGATCCGCCGCACGTGATCGAGCATCGCGCCCTCCATCCACTCCAGCTCGAACGGATAGCGCATCCGCGCCAGCGCGACCGCGGCGTAGGTCGCGATCGAGACCAGCGCGAGCGCGATCAGCAGCGTCCGCAGCGGGAACGCTTCCGCGGGATTCTCGTTCGGCCGGCTCATGGCCGCTCCCCCGGGGGCATCTCGCGGGGAGCCTCGATCGCCTGCGGGCGCGTGTGGGTGCCGGTCAGGGACCAGAACACGCTCTCGTCGCGCAGGAGTTCCCAGCGCGGCTCGTAGTAGACCTCGGCCGCGTCCCGCAGGAGGTCCCGATTGTCGACGATGATGCAGCTCCAGTGCCGGGCGCGGAGCGAGTCGTCGAGCGCGCGCGACAGCTCGGAGGCGACCGGCTCGCGCCCGCTCTTGAGCACGTCCATGAGCGGCATGACGTGGAAGGCGCGCGGCTTGCCCGCGCGGGTGGCGAGGTAGCCGTGGCTGGGCACGAGCACGTCGCCCGGCGCCCGACGCAGCGCCGCAAGGATGAACTCACCGGCCGCGCGATCCGCCGTAGTGGGGATCTGGTGCCGTGGGTCGTAGGTGAGCAGGACGAACTGGCACAGGCAGGCCAGGCCCAGTAGGTTCCTGAGCGCGCGGCCCGGCACCGCCGGGCTCTGTGTCAGCGCGGCGGAGGCTTCGTGCCAGCCGAGACCGAAGAGGATCGCGATCCCGGCGCACGCGGGGATCAGCACGTTGTCGTAGCCGCCGCGATAGAGCCGCAGCGACCAGGCGCTGGCCAGCAGGCCCGCGAGGGCGAACGCGTAGAAGCCCGTCGCGCCCCGGGCGCGCCCGGCGCGGGGCAGGGTGAAGTAGAGCGCGACGAGCAGCACCGCGATCGCGAGGTGGCCCATGAGGTCGGTGGTCCAGAAGACCGGGATCAGGCCGTGGTCGATGGCGTGTCCGCGCGCGACCTCGAACACGTAGAAGCGGAACCAGCCGCCCGAGGCGCGATCGAGCGCCAGCGCGGGGCCCGCCGTGATCGCGACGCCGGATGCCGCCAGCCAGGGGAAGCGGCGGCGATCGGCGAGCAGGGTATGCAGCATGACGGGCGCGGCGATCATCACGGCGGACTGCTTGGCGAGGAACGCCAGCGCGAACAGCGCTCCGCTCGCGAGCGGGGCGCGGCGCGGGCTCGGATCGAGGCGCAGCGCGGCGATCGCGCCCAGCAGCAGGAGCAGGTAGAGCGAGTCGGCGCGCGCGACGTCGAGCCACGCCCCGCTCAGCCGGTACGTGGCGGCGAACAGGCACACCGAGAGCAGCGCCGCGCCGCGGTCGCGGGTCTCGTGCCGCACGAGGAGCGCGATGAGGGCGAAGCAGCCCAGGGACGAGAGGAAGGAGAGCAGGCGCAGCGGCAGGAAGCTCTCGCCCAGGAGCTTCGCGAACAGGGCCGAGCCGTAGAAGTAGAGCGGCGTGTAGTTGAGCGGCACGTACGCGAGCGAGGGCCGCGCATAGAGCGGCAGGCCGTGGAGCACGCGCTGCACGCTCTCGAGCACGGCGCCCTCCACCCACTCCACCTCGAACGGGTAGCCCATGCGCGCGACGGCGATCACCAGGTAGGTCGCCGGGAAGAGCAGCGCCACGCCGAAGAGCGCGCCCTTCAGGACCCGCGAAGCTCCCGCGCGCGGCCGGGCGGGGCGGATCATCCGCGGAACTCCGCCACGATCGGCGCGTGATCCGAGGCGCGGCCGATGCCGTCGAGGCCGGGCACGGTGAAGCCGCGGCCGCTCTCCCAGCCTCGTCCCGCGAACCAGTCGAGCCGCAGCTTGCCGCGCTCCTCGGCCCAGCCGAGCACGCGCCGCACCAGCCGGTGCCGCGAGCCGAACAGCGGGCGCGCCTCGAGCAGTCGGTCGAGGCGGAGCTGGAGCGTGGGCCGGCGGTCGACGTACGGCGCCCATTCAAAGCCCGCGCGGCGCAGCTCGTCGAAGAGCAGCTCGTGGAGCGGACCCTGGTCGGGATGGAGCAGGCGGCGGCGCAGCGACCAGCCCGGCGTGAGCAGCAGAGCGCCCGCGCCCATCAGCGGAGCGCGGACCCGCCCGCGATCGAAGGTGTGGCTGTTGAAGTCGCCGGCCAGGATCACGGGCAACGTCTCGTCGCGCAGCGCGGCGACCACGGCGTGCATCTGCGCCGCGCGGTGCGCGCGCGAGCGATGCACCTCGAGATGCGCGGCGGCCGCGACGAACGGCGCGCCGGGGCGCTCGACCGTGACGATGAGGCCGACGTGGCGGCCCACCATGCGCTCGACCTCGAACTGGAAGCGCTCGGGGCTCGGCAGCTCGACGATGCGCGCGCCGGCCACGGGCCAGCGCGAGAGGATGCCCAGCCCGAACAGCGCCTCCTGGTTTTCGGCGGTTCCGGCGAGCGTGCCATCGTCGTCGCGGCCGGACGAGGTCTCGAGGAAGAGCGGAGCGAACACGCCGTGGAGTCCGAGCGCCCGCGCCAGCTCGGACACGATGTCGCGATTGCCCGAGCGCGCCATGCCCAGGTCGGTCTCGTTCAGGAACACGAGATCGGCGCCGCGCAGCTCCGAGTGCTCGAGCAGCGCGCGCTCGATCATCTCGTAGCGGTTGCCGTGCTCGAGATTCCAGTGCACGGCCCGGATCGCCCCGGGGAGCGCGGGGGCGACGGGCTCCGCGGGCGGCGCGAAGAGGCGCGGCGTGTTGAGCAGGCGGCGGATGCGGGGCTCGAGCGCGGGCCAGCCGGGGGAAGCGTGCAGGGTTTCGAGCGTCGGATAGGGCCGGATCGCCTCGACGAGCGCCCGGCATTCCTCGAGCAGGGCCGTATCCCGCGTCATGGCCGCGGCATGGTACCACCGGCGGGCGCCGCACCGAGGCCCACCGTGGCGCATCCCAAGGGCATTCGTGGAGCGCTCGGAGGCCGGGGCCGTCCACGGTCGCGGGGACGCGTGCCGGCGGGGGCGCCGCCGCGCCACAAAGCCCGGATGCGTCATGTCCCCCATGGCCCCGTGCTCTGCCCGCCAGGAGATTCGATCGGATGTCTCGTCCGCGTACGCTTCGAGAGCTGAAGTCCTCCGGCTATTGTTCGCGCTCCGTCAAGGACGAGATGCGCTCGAACCTGATCGCGGCCGTCCGCTCGGGCGAGCGGCTCTTCCCCGGGATCGTGGGGTACGAGCACACGGTCGAGCCGCAGATCGTGAACGCGATCCTCTCGTGTCACGACTTCATCCTGCTCGGGCTCCGCGGCCAGGCCAAGACCCGGCTGCTGCGCTCGCTCTCGCGCTTCCTCGACGAGTGGATCCCGGCGGTCGAGGGCTGCCCGCTGAACAGCGACCCCTTCCGGCCGCTTACGCATCACGCGCGGTGCCAGCTCGAGACGCTGGGCGACGAGACGCCGCTCGTCTGGATCCACCGCGAGCAGCGCTATCAGGAGAAGCTGGCCACGCCCGACGTGACGATCGCCGACCTCATCGGCGACATCGATCCCATCAAGGCGGCCACGCTCAAGCTCGACTACTCGGACGAACGGGTCATCCATTACGGCATCATCCCGCGCACGAACCGCGGCATCTTCGCGATCAACGAGCTGCCCGACCTGCAGCCCAGGATCCAGGTGGGCCTGCTGAACATCCTCGAGGAGAAGGACTTTCAGATCCGCGGCTTCCCGGTGCGCATGCCGCTCGACGTGGTCATGGTGTTCTCGGCGAACCCCGAGGACTACACGAACCGAGGCAACATCATCACCCCTCTGCGGGACCGGATCAATTCTCAGATCATCACCCACTACCCGGCCTCGCGCGAGCACGGCATGGCGATCACCCAGCAGGAGGCCTGGATCGAGCGCGGCGGCGAAATCGAAGTCGAGGTGCCCCCGTTCATGCGGGAGCTGGTCGAGGAGGTGGCGATCCAGGCGCGCAAGAGCGAGTACGTGGACCAGAACTCCGGCGTCTCCGCGCGGCTCCCGATCGCGCTCATGGAGAACCTGATCTCGAACGCGGAGCGCCGCGGGCTCGTCACCGGCGAGCGCCGCGTGACCACGCGGATCTGCGACCTGCAGCAGGCCGTGTCCGCGGTGAGCGGCAAGGTCGAGCTGGTGCTCGAGGGCGAGCAGGAGGGCGCGCTCAACGTGGCGCGCGCGCTCCTCGGGCGCGGGGTGAAGGCGCTCTTCGCCCAGCGCTTCCCCGACGCGTACAAGCCGCGCCGCGGGCGGCGCTCGACCGAGGCCTCGGCGGCGGACGCCGAGGTGACCTCGTCCGAGTACCGACCCGTGCTCGAGTGGTTCGCGGGCGGGCACCACGTCAGCATCGGCGACGACATGCCGCAGGCGGACTACACGAAGCAGCTCGGCGCGGTGCGCGGCCTGAGCGCGCTGGCGGAGAAGTACCTCGGGTCGAAGAGCCCGGAGGAGGCCGCGGTGGGCATGGAGTTCGTGCTCGAGGGCCTGCACCAGAACTCGATGCTCTCGCGCGAACGCGCCGACGGCTCGCGGACGTCCTACAAGGACATGCTGAAGACGATGCTCTCGGGCCTCGGAGACGACTGAGCGGCCGCCGGCCAGCTCGATATGCGATTCGACTACACGAACTGGAAGGGCCCGCGCCCCGAGGACGTCGAGTTCCTCAAGCAGCTCATGGAGATCTACCGCAATCTCCTGATCCAGACCGGGGGCGACGCGGAAGAGGCCCTGCGCTGGATGGATCAATTCGGCGAGCAGTACGGCTTCTTCAGCGACAAGTTCGGGCTCGAGGACTTCCGGAAGATGCTCGAGGAGTCCGGCGAAGCTCAGCGCACGCCGCGGGGATTCCAGGTCACGCCGAAGGGCGAGAAGCGGATCCGCCAGGACTCGCTGAACGAGATCTTCTCGACCCTGCAGGCCGGCGGCGCGGGCGACCACCGCACGCCGCAGGCCGGACAGGGCGGTGAGCGGCTCTCCGAGACGCGGGCGTGGCGCTTCGGCGACGACTTCGCGAACCTCGACCCGCTCGGCACCGTGAGCAACGCGGTCAAGCGCCACGGCATCGACGAGCTGAGCATCGGCGAGGAGGACCTCGAGATCGTCGAGCAGGAGCACCTCTCGGCCTGCGCCACGGTGCTCATGGTCGACATCAGCCACAGCATGGTCCTCTACGGCGAGGATCGGATCACGCCGGCCAAGAAGATCGCGCTCGCGCTCGCCCACCTGATCGAGACGCGCTACCCCAAGGACTCGCTCGACGTCGTGCTCTTCGGCGACGAGGCGGTGCGCGTGCCGCTCAAGGAGCTGATGAAGATCCAGGCCGGCCCCTTCCACACCAACACCAAGGCCGGGCTCGAGCTGGCGCGTCGCATCCTCGAGGGCCGGAAGGGCGTGAACAAGCAGGTCTTCATGGTCACGGACGGCAAGCCGTCCTGCATCCGCGAGGGCTCCCGGCTCTACAAGAACCCCTTCGGCCTCGATCCCAAGATCGTGAACCGGACGCTCGAGGAGGCCTCGTGCTGCCGGCGCAAGCGGATCACGATCACCACCTTCATGCTCGCCACCGATCCGCCTCTGCTCGACTTCGTGCGCAAGCTCACCGAGCTGAACCACGGCCGGATCTACGAGGCAGACCCCGCCAACCTCGGCGCCTACATCTTCCGCGACTTCGTGCGCAACCGGAGGAAGCGGCTGCACTGAGACGCGGGGCCGTCCCGCACGAGGTTCCGAGCGGGTCCCGCCCCGATCGAGCGTAAGCGCCCGCGCGCGAATTGGAGCGCCCTCCGGCCGCGGCGTATCCTCTATGGCTCGATCCGCTCCCGTTGCTTCGGAGAATCCCATGGCCGTGCTCCCGATCCTCGACACGTCGCCGGCGCCCTGGCTCGGCTCGCCGCTGATCGTCGCGCTCCTCCTCGTCTGGCTCGCGCGCACGCTCACGGCGAACCGCGAAGCGCGCGAGCAGAAGCGGGCCCACACGCTCGACGACGCCGAGGCCCTGATCGAGAACGGACTCCACGAGAAGGCGGCTGCGATCCTCCCGCACGTGCGCGACGGCGTGGATCGCGAGCGCGGCGCCGAAGGCCTCGCGCGGAGCGCGCGCTGGCATCTGGCCTGGGGCGAGTGCCGCGCGGAAGCGGGCGCGTTCGCGGACGCGCGCACCGCGCTCGAAACGGCGCTCCGCACATCCGCGCAGGCCGGCGAGCCGCACACGACGCTGCTCCGCATACGCGCGCGGACCGAGCTGGCGTTCCTCGGCCTGAGCGGCGCGGGCATCTCCGACGAAGCGCTCGGGCGGGCGGCGGAGATGCTCAAGGACGAGCAGGCGATCACGGACCCGCTGGCGCTCGGTCGGCTCGCCTGGCTGGCGCTGCGCCTCGGGCAGGCCGAGCACACGCTGGGGCGCTGGGAGGCGGCGCGCGCGCATTTCTCCGACGCGCTGCGCATCGCGCTGCGCGTCGATCCGCCCTCGTCGAACACGGCGCAGTTCGGCTGGGCGCTCGAGAAGCAGCTCCGGCGCTGGGCGAACGCGCGCGCCGCGGGCGCGTTCGCGGCGCTCACGCTCGGACAGGTGCTGGCCTCGGTCGGCGATCAGGACGGGAGCCGGACCTGGCTCGATCGCGCGATCGCCGCGCTCGAGGGCCCGGAGCACATGATCACGCACCACGCGCGGGCGATGGTGAGCCTCGAGCGCGCGCGCCTCGAGCCGGCCGGGGCGCTCAGCGGGCCCGCGCGGAGCGCGTCGTGGTACGAGGCCGCGGTGCGCGAAGGCATCGCGTGCGGACTGCCGAACGGGCGCCTGCTCGCCTGCCAGGCGGATCTCGAGCTGGCCGCGCAGTTCATGACCCTCGACGATCCCGTCCACGCGCTCGGCCACGCCCGGCGCGCGGCCGAGCACCTGAAGACCCTGCCCGCCGACGCGGTGGGACCGATCGCGCTCGAGGCCCGGCTGGCCATCGGCGCCGCGCTCGCCGAGACCGCAGAGACGGACAAGGCGCGGCAGACGCTGCGCGAGGTGCTCGAGACGGGACGCACGAGCTGGCACCCCGACGCGCGGCGGCACGCGGCGGTCGCCGCGTGGCGGCTCTTCTTCGTGCTCCTCGAGGACGATCAGCTCGCCGACGCGGGTCAGGCGCTCGCCGCGCTCGAGCAGCTCGTCCCCGGTCTCGCGCCGGTTCCCCGGCCGTTCTTCGCGGCGCTCGCGAAGCACCTGCGCGGCGTGCTCGGGTTGCGCGAGGCGAGGATCGACGAGGCGCGGCGCATGCTCGAGAGCGCGGAAGCCTCGGCGCGCGCACTCGGCGGCGGGGCGGCCGCGGACCTCGCGCGCGCGGCGGCCGCGGGCCGAGGCCAGGCGGCCGCG
>DATKKO010000305.1:0-5091 GCA_035542955.1 Terriglobales bacterium | reverse complement strand
GAAGCGCCGAGTGCGCGAGCGCGACGGCGAGCCCGACGGTCTTGAGCAGGACGGTCTTCCCGCCCATGTTCGGCCCGCTCACGAGCAGCAGCCGGCCGGACGGGAGCAGCTCGAGATCGAGGGGCACGACCGGCCGGCGCTCCGCGTCCATCGCGAGCAGCGGATGCCGCGCGCCGCGCAGCGCGAGCCGCTCGCCGCCGGGGCGCGCGGCGATGCCGCCGAACTCCGCCGCCCAGCGTGCGCGCGCCCGCAGCGTGTCGAGCCGCACGAGCGTGAGCTCCAGGGTCTCCAGCTCGGGGCTCCGCGCGCGCACGGCGTCGGCGAGCGCGGCCAGCACGCGGCGCTCCTCTTCGTTGACTGCCGCGCGCAGCTCGATCACCTGGTTGTTCGTCTCGCACAGCTCGAGGGGCTCGACGAACAGCGAATGCCCGCTGCCCGAGACGTCGTGGACGATCGCGCGTCGGCGCGGGAACCCCGCGGCCGGCACCAGCGCGACGAAGCGGTCGCCGTGGCGGGTCACGTACGCCGATTCGCCGAAGGCGCGCGCCCAGCGCTCGAGTCGCTGCTGCACGGAGCGCTCGCCCTCCTCGAGCGCGCGCCGCAGGTTCGCCAGCTGGGGCGAGGCGCCGTCCGCCACACGGCCGTCGGGCTCGAGCGAGGCCGCGAGCAGGGAAGCCAGGTCGCGCAGATC
The DNA here is from genome assembly GCA_035542955.1 of Terriglobales bacterium. GTDB lineage: Bacteria > Eisenbacteria > RBG-16-71-46 > RBG-16-71-46 > RBG-16-71-46 > JANXPZ01. Next base: position 4,400 of record DATKKO010000305.1, on the reverse strand, counting down.
CGGAAGCTCGATCACGAGCGCGGCGAGAGCGGGGAAACGGGCGGAGCGCTCGTCGTCCTCCCACAACGCACGGGTCTCCTGCGCGCCCTCGAGCCAGGCGCGCACCTCGACCAGGCCCGGGCCGTCGAGCGCCCCGCGCGCCTGCGGATCGAGGCGCACCGCGAGCCCGCCCGGCCCCACGCGGCACCAGGGTTCCGGCTCCCGCTGGCGGCGGATCGCCTCGTCGAGCAGCGTGGTCTCTCGAGCGCGCTCGGCCGCGTCCGCGAGCGGGCGCCAGCCGAGGAGGCGCTCCCTCGCGCCCGGACCCGCGGCGCGCGCCGCGATCGCCGAGGTCACGCGGCCGTACTCGAGCAGTCGAAGGGAATGATCGTCCACGCCGCTCCCTGCGGCGCGGGATCCCTCCCGCGCGCGCGGTCTGAAGATCACGAAACGGGCGAATGCCCCCGGACCCGGCGCTCGGCCTCGTGGAGGACGCGGCCGAGCCCCCGCAGCGCGGGGGCCCGGCGCTCGAACGCGTCGCAGACGGCGACCCCCACATGCACGATCGCGCGCGGCGTGCGCGCGTGGACGGCCGCCGTCTGGAGTCCCAGCCGATGCGGTGACAGCAGCATGAGCGTGAGCAGGGCGACCGACCACGCGAATCCGATCGCCCCTCCGATCACGGCCCCCAGCGCCCGATCCAGCGCAGCCGCGGGGCCGGCATGCACGGCCTTTCGCAGCGACTCGCCCCACGCGTGGAACGCGAAGGAGACGACCAGCGCGACGACGGCCGCCACGAACCAACGCAGCGCCCAATACAGCAAGGCGGGTCGGGCGCTCAGCCAACGCGCTCCGACCCACCGTGACACGAGGATCGCCAGTCCGAGGCCCGCAGCGAAACCCGCCAGGCCGAAGAACTGCCCGACCGACCCGCGGAACAAGCCCCTGATGGCGAACACCACGACCAGACCGAGCACCACCCAGTCGAGCGCGGTGAGGTTGTGCCAGAGGTTCAGGCTTTTCAGATCTCCTGCTGACGGCGCGCGAGGTTCTTGCGCCGGGCCGCGTTCAGCTTGCGCTTGCGCCGCTCGCTCGGTTTCTCGAAGTGCTGATGCCGGCGCAGGTCGGCCATGATCCCAGCCTTTTCACACTTCTTCTTGAAACGACGCAGGGCGCTCTCGAAGGACTCTCCGTCCTTCACCCTGATTCCGGGCAAACCATCCCCCCCTCTCTGCCCAGGTATGCAGTAATCGGACTGCCATGATGACGCACCTTGGGGAACTGCATGGGCGCGAAACAGGCATCCTGAGTCTATGGCGGAAGCCGCCGATTCGTCAAGGAGCAGCCGCGCCTTGGGATGCGCGGCTTGGCCCTGGAGTCGCCCTGCGCCTCGATCCGATGCCGGCGCGGCGGCTCGCCGCTTCGCGCACTGGTGGAGATCGGCGAAGCAACTCTTTTTCGCGCATCGCATTCAGTGCCTCGGGAGGTCAGCCGGTGCTACCCGTCCACCGGGCGGCCCAGGCCAGCGCCGCCGTCTCCGTTCGCAGACGGGCCCTCGCGAGCCGCACGGGCGTGAACCCCGCCTGTGTGGCCACGTTCCGCTCGCGCTCGGTCAGCCCTCCGGCCGGTCCGACGAGCACGACCGCGAGCCCGCTCGATCGTCCGGCTTCGGCGATCGGCGCACCGCCGGACTCGTCCGTGAGCCAGCGGTCGGAGCCCTCCGGCAGTGACTCGAGCGCCTGCTCGATCGCGAGCGGGACGGACACGGTCATCAGCCGCGTCCGCCGGGACTGACGCATGGCTGCTTCGGCGAGCCGCGCCCAGCGCGCGCGGCGTACGCCAGCGCGATTCCAGCTCCCGCGCTCACAGTCGACCGGCTGGAAGCGCTCGACACCGAACTCGGCCAGCTTCTCCACGAGCCAGTCCGCGCGCTCTCCCTCCGGAGGTCCGCACAGCACCCACGCGCGCGGCCCCGGTACCTCGCGGACGATCGAGACGACCTCGGCTCCGACTCCCTCGCGCACGCGGGTCAGCCGGATCACGGCGCGCGCTCCCTGCCCGTCGGTCGCCTCGACCGTCTCGCCCACCCGCCCGCGGCACACGCGGGCCACGTAGTGGGCCGCGTCGGAGGGCAGCTCGATCGAGGATCCGGGCCCGGGCAGCACCGGGAGATAGAGGAGAGCCGGCGCCGCCTCAGCCCCCAAAGGACTCCTTCATGCGCTCGAAGAGACTCTTCGAGGGTCCGGGCGGCTTGAGTCCCTCGGCCCGAGCGAGCGGTTCCAGCATCCGCCGCTCGTCGCCGGAGAGCCGCATCGGAACCCAGACCATCAGGCGCGCGAGCAGGTCGCCCGTGCCGCCGCGCAGCGACGGCAGCCCCTTCGCGCGCAGCCGGACCGTGTGCCCCGACGGCGTTCCCTGCGGCACGTTGATCGAGGCGGTCCCGCCCTCGAGCAGCGGCACCTCGACCCTGCCCCCGAGCGCGAGCGTCGCGAAGGCAACGGGCAGATCCACCCGCAGATCGTCGCCGTCGCGATCGTAGATCGGGTGGGGCTTCTCCTCGATCAGCACGATGAGATCGCCCGCCGGCCCGCCCCGCGGCCCCACGTCGCCCATGCCGCGCAGCGGGATGAAGTTCCCGCTCGCCACGCCGCGCGGGACGCGCACCGAGATCGTGTCCGTCTCGGAGACGCGGCCGTCTCCGCCGCAGGTCTTGCAGCGCTCGCGCACCACGCGGCCCTCGCCGCCGCAGCGCGGGCAGGTCGAGACGTTCACGAATTGGCCGAACATCGACTGCTGCACGCGGCGCACCTGGCCGCGGCCCTGGCACTGCGGGCACGTGCTCTCGCCCGTGCCACCACGGCCCTGACAGGTGGAGCACGCGCGCAGGTGCTTCACCCGGATCTTCTTCTCCACCCCGCTCGCGACCTCCTCGAGCGAGAGCTTGAGCCGGAGCTGGAGATCGTCCCCGCGCTGGAGCCGCACGCCGCGAGGCGCGCCCGGGCCCCCGAACAGCTCCTCGAAGCCGCCCATGTCGCCGCCGAAGTCCCGCATGAAGGCGCGCAGGGCGTCGGCGAGATCGAAGCCGCTGAAGTCGAAGCCCTGGGGGCCCGCGCCGGCCGGGGCCGCATGGCCGAACTGGTCGTAGCGCGCGCGCTTCTCCGCATCGCGCAGCACTTCGTAGGCCTCGGTCGCGTCCTTGAACCGTTGCTCGGCGGCCTTGTCTCCCGGGTTGCGATCCGGATGGCTCTCGAAGGCGATCTTGCGATAGGCCTTGCGGATCTCCTCGTCGTTCGCGCCGCGCGGGACTCCGAGGACCTCGTAGTAGTCGCGTTTCGCCATCAGGTCGTCTCGGCCGGGGCGCGCGCGACCACGACGCGGGCCGGGCGGAGCGCGCGCCCGCCACGCCGCCAGCCCCGAAGCACGACCTGCATCACCTGTCCGGGCTCCGCCTCGACGGTCGCCAGCTCGAGGATCGCCTCGTGCAGGGCGGGATCGAACGGCGCGCCGACCGGGTCCACGGGCACCACGCCCTGTCGGGCGAGGTAGTCCACGAGCCGGTTCATCACGAGGCGAACGCCGTGCATCCACGGCGCGGTCGAATCGGGACCGCCGGCCGCGAGCGCGCGCTCGAGATCATCGAGGGCCGCGATGATCTCGAGCATCACGCTCTCCTCGGCGGCCTGCCTCGCCTCCTCGCGCTCACGCGCGGCGCGGCGCCGGTAGTTCTGCAGCTCGGCTTCGGCGCGCAGCCAGCGGTCCTCGAGCTGCGCCAGATCCTCGGCCGACGGCGCGGCTGCGGCTTCGCCTTCGGGCGGCGCGCCCGCCTGCGGAGACGACCCGGCCTCGGGCCCCGGCTCCGCCGCCTCGTCCGGCTCGGCGGCCTCTTCGCGGGCGGGATCGTCCTTCACGTCGCACACTCCCCTTGCCGGCCGGGTCGTCAGATCAAAGCCGCGAGCCGGCTGCCCACCGCCTCCACGGCCGCGAGCGCCAGCGCGTAGTCCATTCGCAGCGGCCCGAGCACGCCGACCGCGCCGCGCAGACTGCCCGGCAACGCGTAGCTCACCAGACTGCATCCCGCGAGCGCGCGATCCTCGTCCACGCCCACCCGGACCGCGACCTGACCTTCGACGCTCGTGACCATCAGGCGGTCCAGCGGCGCGCCCGCCTCGACCGCGCGCAGCACCGAGCCGAGCCGGACGGAGTCGGCGAACTCGGGGTGCTCCGCCATGTGCACCGCCCCCGCGGCGAAGATCGGCGTCGAGACCGGCTGGCCCCAGCCCGCCATGGCCGCGTCCACGATCACGCGCACCGCCGAGTGGCGGGCGAGATCCTCGTCGCTCGCGAGCCGCTCGCGCACCTCCGCGAGCGGACGGCCGACGAGCCGCTCCCCGAGCACGCGCGCGACCTCTTCGAGCTCGCGT
>DATKKO010000304.1:0-3303 GCA_035542955.1 Terriglobales bacterium | reverse complement strand
CCGTGGGCGTGAGACTCAAGGGGGACCTGCGCCGCGTGATGCGGGCGCACGACTTCGACGTCGTCCACACCCACAGTCCGAACGCCCCCACGCTGCCCGTGCTCGCCGTCCAGGTGGCGACCTGTGCGCAGGTCGGCACGTTCCACACCACGGCCGGCCGCAGCATGCTCCAGGACCTGTGGCAGGACTACCTGGCCCGGACCGTGGAGCGTCTCGACCAGCGCATCGCCGTGTCGAAGACGGCCGAGGCCTCGGCCACGCTCTACTATCCGGGCGAGTACCACATCATCCCGAACGGCGTGGACGTCGAGCGTTTCCATCCCGGCGTGTCTCCGTTCGAGGAGTGGCGCACGCGGGATCGCGTGAACCTGCTCTTCGTCGGCCGGCTCGATCCGCGCAAGGGGCTCCAGTACCTGATCGCCGCCATGCCCGACCTGCTCGAGCGCACGAAGAACCGCGCGCGCCTGCTGATCATCGGCGACTCCTACCTGCGGCCGCGCTTCGAGGCCATGGTGCCGGCGTGCGCGCGGCCCCACGTGCGCTTCCTCGGTCACGTGCCCAGCCAGGACCTGCCCCGCTGGTACGCGACCGGCGACATCTTCGTCTCGCCCGCGTCGGGCAACGAGAGCTTCGGCATCGTGCTGGTCGAGGCGATGGCCGCGGGCCGCGTCGTGGTGGCCTCCGACATCCCGGGCTATCGCTCGGTGATCACGCCCGGGGACGACGGCGTCATGTTCCCGCCCGGCGACGTGCCCGCCCTGGCGCGCGCGATCACCGGGCTGGTCGAGGATCCGGTGCGACGCGAGCGCGTGGCCGAGCACGGCCGCCAGCGCGCGCTTGCCTTCGCCTGGCCCCGGGTGACGGACCAGATCGAGGCCGTCTACCGGCAGGCGCTGGGGCAGCGGGCGAACCAGACCGCCTGCCACTCGGCCGCATAGCTCCCCGGGAACTCCCACCCCGCCGCGGCGGGCGGGCGCCGCGTCGGCGGCGCGCTCAGAAGCGGAAGACCACCTTCACGCTCTTCGATCCTCTTCGGTCGAGCGCCGTGCCGATCGCGCGCCGGTACTCGCGGATCGGGAAGGCGTGCGTGACGAGCGGCCGCAGGGCATCCCGGCGGGCGAGCGCGATCGCCACGGCCTGCCCGAAATCGCCGGCGCCGGCGGCCCCGGACCCGCGCGCAAGGCGCGCGGGTGCCCCGTTCCCGCCGTAGCAGACGCTTCCGCGCAGCGTCAGCTCCTTCAGCCAGAGCGGGGTCCAGTCGAGTCCACCGAGCGCCGCCACGTTCCCGAGCAGGGCCACCGTGCCTCCCGCACGCGTGAAGCGGAGCGCGGTCTCCGTTCCTCGACGTCCGCCCACGCAGACGAAGGCGCGGTCGAATCCGCCGACCGCGACCGGCGGCCCGATCAGCGTTCCCAGCAGGCGCGCCCCCGCCGCCTCGGCGAGCGCCTGATCGTTCGCGCCCCGCACCACCCACGCGGCGCCGAGCCTCGCCGCGTGCTCACCCTGGAACGCGTGCCGGGCGACGATCGTGATCTCCGATTCGGGGGACAGCTCGCGCAGCGCCGCGAGCGTCAGCAGGCCGATCGAGCCCGCGCCCACCACGAGCACGCGCTCTCCCGATCGCGGCGGCGCGCCGCGCACCGCGTGTACCGAGCAGGCGAGCGGCTCGATCAGCACCGCCTCCTCGTCGGAAAGGGCGGCGGGCACCCGCACGAGCTGGCTCTCGTGGGCGACGAAGCTCTCGCCCCAGCTCCCTCCGAGCGACCGCGTGGTCCCGGTCAGCATGCCGGGCGGCAGCGCGCCGTCGGTGAACCGCTGGCAGCGCTGGGGACGGCCCGCGGCGCACTCGGGACAGGGCGGGTCGACGCGGCGCGCCGCGCAGGCGAGCAGCGGATTCACCGTGACACGCTCGCCGCGCGAGAATCCTCTCACGTCGGCGCCCAGCTCCGCGATCTCGCCGACGCTCTCGTGACCCGGCACGAAGGGGAACGAGGCGAAGGGCGAAGTCGCCGGGCTCGCCCGCAGCGTGACCGTCGCGAGATCGCTGCCGCAGATCCCGCCGAGCCGCGTGCGGATCCGCACCCAGCTCCCGTCCGGCAGCGCGGGCTCCGGCAGGTCGGCCAGCCGCGTGCACGCGTGCGGTCCGAGGAGGAGGGACCAGGCGAGCCCGCCCGCGGCTTTGGTGAGCAGGTATCGCGGGAGGGTGGCCGCGAAGCACACCGCCTTCACGCGATCGCCCCGCCGCTGGCCGCGGTGACCACGCGCAGCGCGCGCGGCATGCACGTGATCTCGAGCTCGGAGGTCGCCGCCCGCCGGTACTCGCCGTCCGTCTCGTACGCGGGCGGCGAGGGGAAGCGCAGGCGGAACGAGGGCGAGCGGCGCACCGTGACCTCGGGGTATCCGAGATGCGTGCCCTCCACGAGCGCGCGGAACAGGCCCAGCCGGCGCCACGGCGTCGCGTCGTGGATGGAGACGGCGTCCAGCCGCCCATCGACGAGGCTCGCCCCGGGCGCCACGTGGAAGGCTCCCCCGAAGCGCCGGGCATTCGCGACGATCAGCATGAGATGGCGCTGCGGACCCGGACTCGCGCCGTCCATGCCGACCTCGATCTCGACGCCGCCGTAGGCGGCGAGCTGGCGCAGAGCGGCCGTCACGTACAGGACCGTCCCGCTCAGCAGGTGGATCCGGTGGATGTCCTCGAGCACCGCGATGTCGATGCCGAACCCGGCGATGTTGAGGAAGGTCCGATCCTCGATCCGGCCCACGTCCACGCGGACGTCCGGCCCCTCGCGCGCGAGCCGCGCGGTCGCGGCCACGTCCATGGCCGGAGCGCCGATCGTCTTCGCGAAGTCGTTCCCGGTGCCGGCCGCGACGAGCGCGAGGCGGCAGTCCGCGCCCGACGCGAGGATCGCGCCCGCGACGTTGCTCCAGGTCCCGTCCCCGCCCACCGCGACCAGCGTGGTCGCGCCCGAGCCGAGCGCGCGGCGCGCGAGCGCCGCCTCCTCCCCGGGCGTGGTGGTGACGAGGAGATCGCGGACCCCGACCGCAGCGAACGCCTCGCGCACCTCCCGCAGACGGCGCGCGCCGGTTCCCCGCCCGGCCGCCGGATTGACGATGACGCCGACGCCGGCGTCGCTCATCGGCCCGCGAGCACCTGCAGAGGCTGGAGCGGATGGATGGTCTCGAGGCCCGCGCGCATCCACTGCTCCCGGAACGGGATCAGCGTTACGTCCTCGAGATCGACGCCCGCGACGAAGGGATGCGGGAAGAGCTCGAGCGCGCCGCGTTCCTCCTCGCTCTCCA
>DATKKO010000303.1:0-3834 GCA_035542955.1 Terriglobales bacterium | reverse complement strand
GCGGCGGAAGGGGAGGAGCGATGAGCGAGATCGCGCCCGGCGCGGGCGGCCACTTCGGACCCTACGGCGGCCGCTTCGTGCCCGAGACCCTGATCCACGCGCTCGACGAGCTGGAGGCCGCCTATCGCGAGGCGCGCGCCGATCCGGAGTTCGAGCGCGAGCTGGACGCGACGCTGCGCGATTTCGCGGGACGTCCCACTCCGCTCATCGAGGCGCCGCGCTTCTCCGAGGCGGCCGGCAGCCGCGTCTGGCTCAAGCGCGAGGACCTGGCCCACACCGGCGCGCACAAGATCAACAACACGGTCGGCCAGTGCCTGCTGGCGCGGCGCATGGGCAAGCCGCGCGTGATCGCCGAGACCGGCGCGGGCCAGCACGGCGTGGCGACCGCCTCGGCCGCGGCGCGCTTCGGCCTCGCGTGCACGGTCTACATGGGCACGGAGGACGCCCGCCGCCAGCACCTGAACGTCGAGCGCATGCGCCTGCTCGGCGCCGAGGTGCGCGAGGTGGACGCGGGCAGCCGCACGCTGAAGGACGCGATCAACGAGGCGCTGCGCGACTGGGTGACCCGCGTGCGCGACACGCACTACGTGCTGGGCTCGGTGCTCGGGCCGCATCCGTTCCCGACGATCGTGCGCGACTTCCAGCGCGTGATCGGCGTCGAAGCGAAGGCGCAGTTCGCGAGCCGCGCGGGCGGGCTGCCGGGCGTGCTCGTGGCCTGCGTGGGCGGCGGGAGCAACGCAATCGGGCTCTTCCATCCGTTCCTCGACGAGCCCACGGTGCGCAAGGTAGGCGTCGAGGCCGGCGGCCTCGGGCTCGCGAGCGGACGGCACGCGGCGCGCATCCCCGAGCACAGCATCGGCGTGCTGCACGGCACGCGCACGCTCGTGCTGCAGGACGAGCGCGGCATGATCCGCGAGACCCACTCGGTCTCGGCGGGCCTCGACTACCCCGCGCTCGGGCCCGAGCACGCCTGGCTCGCGGACCGGGGCCTCGCGGAGTACGCGACCGCCACGGACGCCGAGGCGCTCGATGCGTTCCAGACCTTGTCGCGGCTCGAGGGCATCACGCCCGCGCTCGAGACGGCGCACGCGCTGGCCTGGGTGCTGCGCGAGGGGCGCACGCTCGCGCCGGGCACGCACGTGATCGTCAATCTCTCGGGCCGCGGCGACAAGGACGTGAGCGAAGTGCTGCGCGTGCTGGGGCGGGAGGGCTGAACGGCGGATCGGTGAACGGGCCCGCGGAACCGGAGCCGGGCCCGCGTGGCACTGCGCCGAGCGCCTGTGCTATAACCCCTCTCTGCGCGCCCGTAGCTCAATTGGATAGAGCGTTGGCCTCCGGAGCCAAAGGTTACTGGTTCAAATCCTGTCGGGCGTACCACCTCTCCGCCCCCCATGCCGGACGCCCCGCCCGCCGATCACCGCTCCCCGGAGCGGCGCGAGCGCGCGCCCGCCGATCGAGACGCCGTGCCCCGTGACCTGAGCGCGTTCCCGGCCGCCCGCGAGCACGCAGTGCGCGAGATGGCCGGGATGTTCGATCGGGTCGCGCGGCGCTACGACCTGCTGAACTCGCTGATGACGCTCGGGCAGGACCGCGCCTGGCGGGCCGCGATGGCACGCGCGGTCCCGGAGCCCGCGCGCATCGTGCTCGACCTGTGCACGGGCAGCGGCGTCTCGCTCGAAGGCCTGCTGCGCGCGGGCCGGCTCGTCGTCGGCGTGGACGCGAGCCTCGGGATGCTCGAGGTCGCGGCCTCCGACTACGAGACCTGGGGCTGGGGTCCGCGCCTCGTGTGCGCGGACGCGTTCCGGCTGCCGTTCCGCGACGGCGCCGTGGACGCGATCACGATCGCCTTCGGCATGCGGAACCTGCGCCCGCGGCCGCAGGCGCTCGCCGAGATGGCGCGCGTGCTCGCTCCGGGGGGCGCGCTCGTCGTGCTCGAGGCCACCGCTCCCCGACGCGGGGCGCTCGCGCCGCTCCATGCGTTCCATGCGCGGCGGGTGATCCCGCTGCTCGGACGGCTCTCGCCGGATCCGGCGGCGTATCGTTACCTCAGCGAGTCGATCTTCGAGTTCGGCGCGGGGGAGGAGTTCGAGCGGGATCTGACTGCGTCCGGATTCGAGGTGGTCGAGCGGCAGAGCTATCTGCTCGGCGCGGCCCGGCTGTGGGCCGCTCAGAGGATGGCCGCCGCCCCGGGCGGGGCATTGCGAATTGCCCGGCACGATCGGCCGATCCGGGGGAATTTCACGCAGCGGCCGCGACCCTGGGAGGGGGAATGGCGGGCCTGGACGGCCGCGCAGGCTGTCCTCTCGGCGGCCCTGACCGCCAGTCTGGTCTGGGCCCTCGTGACCTGGATCAAGTGGCAGCCGACCTTGCACTTGGAGGCCTGGCAGGAGCGCGGGCTCTGGGCACTGATCGTGCTCGGGTTGATCGGATTCGGCGTGCGCACGCTGGCTCTCCTGCTCTGGCTGCTCGGGCCGCCGCCTCGTCCCTGAGGTCCGCCTCCTCGTGGCACAGCGGTTGCGTTTTCTCCGTGGAATCTGACCCAACGGGCGGGCCCGACATGCGCCCCGGCGGCCGCACGCCGCCTGCGCTCCGGCCGGTGCAAGGAGCTTCGAGGATGGTCTCGCGCGAACGAGTGCTGGATGCGCTGCTCGAGCTGACGGCGGGCCCGATGCCGACCATCCGCGACGACCTCCTGCGCGAGGCGCTGCACACCGCGCTGCCGCTGGTCCAGGCCGAGGGCGTCACGCTGGTCACGGTCCACCATGGGCGCCTCGAGCAGCGGACGAGGACCGTGCGGGGCGAGCTCGAGGCTCGCCCCGCCTCCCGGCACGGCCGTGAGCTCGCGCGGGTGCTGCTCCAGCGCAATCGGCCGCTGCGCGTCGCGGACGCGGCGCTCGATCCCCGGCTCGAGGTCGAGGACGGCTGCCCGGAGGTGGAGGCCGGGCCCGCGGTCTTCGTGCCGCTGCGCTGCCGCGAGCACGCGCCCGGCTATCTGGCCGCGTTTCGCCGGCGCGGGGCCGCGCCCTTCACGCCCGCCGACGCGCGCCAGCTCGTGCTGCTCGCGGCGTGGACCGCGCTCGCGCTCGAGAACATGCGGCTCGCCAGCAACGTGGAGAAGCTCGCCGTCACCGACGACCTCACGCAGGTCTACAACTACCGCTTCCTCAAGACCGCCCTCAGGCGCGAGCTCCGTCGCGCCGCCCGCTTCGAGCAGGAGCTGGCGCTGATCATGCTCGACGTCGACAATCTCAAGAGCTACAACGACCGGAACGGACATCTGCGCGGCAGCGAGCTGTTGCGGGAGCTGGCCGCGCTCATGATGGGACAGGTCCGCTCGTTCGACCTGATCGCCAAGTACGGCGGCGACGAGTTCACGCTCATCCTGCCGCAGACCGGCCTGGAAGGCGCGATGGTCGTGGCCGAGCGCATGCGCCGTACGGTGGCCGAGCACGCCTTTGCGCTCTGCGAGGCGGGCGGGATCACGATCAGCCTCGGCGCGGCGACCTTCCCGCGCGACGCCGAGGAAGGGCTATCGCTCATCCGCTGCGCGGATCAGGCGCTCTATCTCGCGAAGCAGCGCGGCCGGAATCTCGCGTTGAGCTATCGGGACGTGGCGGAGCGGGCAGGCGCGCTGCGTTGACCCTCACGACGCACAGTAGGTAGACTCGGGGGCCTTGCCTTCGTGGTGGTGGTTCGTCCGGACGCCGCAAGCGACGTCCGCAGCAGCGATGGGGTGCCTCGATGACGGAGCTCGTTGGCGTCGCGGTGGTGGGGACGGGCGACTGGGGCGCCAACCTGGTGCGCAACTTCGCGTCCCTGCCCGGCGCCCGTCTG
>DATKKO010000302.1:0-3210 GCA_035542955.1 Terriglobales bacterium | reverse complement strand
GCTACGTCGCGCTCGCGAACGGGGCGCTTCACGGGCGGCGCATCACGCTCGACCCGGAGGGCGGAGGGGACGATGCCGCGGGTCAGGGGCCGGGCGGCACGCGCGCGGCGTTCCTGAACCTCGAGAGCGCGCGCACGCTCGCCGGCTTCCTGCGCGCGGCGGGCGCGGAGGTGCTGCTCACGCGCGACGGCGACGTGGCCCTCTCCGAGATCGAGCGCGTCGAGCGCAGCGAGGCGTTCCATGCCGATCGCTTCCTGCGCATCGGCCATCGCGCCGGCCCGGCGACGCTCGGCTACTTCTACTCGAGCGCTTCGGGAAAGGCCTGGGCCGAGCGCACCGCCGCGACCTGCGCCTCGCTCGGGCTCGCGGCCCCCGCGATCGGCGAGGAGGCCCAGTACGCGTTGCAGCAGACCTCCTGTCCTTCGCTCTACGCTTCGCCCTCGAGCCTGGGCAGCGAAGCGGCGGAGGCGGACATTCTCGCGCCCGGCGCGCTGCGCGCCGAGGCCTACGCGCTCGTCCTCGCGCTGGCCCGCGAATGGTCGCCCGTCGCGGTCTGGCCGCTCGACACTCTGATCGTCCGCGACGCGGAGGGTCGTGCCGTCGGCGGAGCGGCCGTGGTCCTCGGCGGCGCGATCGTCCTGAGCGCGGACGCGGCGGGCCGGATCGTCTTCGCCCGCACCGAGCCCGGTCCCATGCTGGTCGAGGTCGAAGATCCGAGGGTCCGCGCGCGCGCGGTTCTGCTAGAATCGGATCGGAGCACCGTGCTGACCGGGCCGTCCGGCCGCTGATCACCGCGGCCGCCCGGGAGTGTCCCATGTCGCACACCGTCGAGGAGTACTACCGCGAGCGCGCCCGCTTCGAGCGGCGGCTCGCCCTCGTGGTGGCCTGCGTGAGCCTCGTCTCGCTGGGCGCCGAGTCCTCCTGCCTCGTCCCCTTCGTGCGGCATTCGTTGTTCGCCCGCTTCGTCGAGAGCCTGCAGAACGGCCCGCTGTCCCCGAAGCGCTTCGGCTTCGAAGGTCCGGAGCAGTACGTGCGCCGGATCATCCTCGAATCGAGCGGCCCGCCGGGACCGAACCCCGGCCATACGCAGATCGTGTACCGCTCGCTCGGAGCAGTGAAGGGCGGCCGGCCGAATTCGAAGCCGTCGAACGATCCGCACGCCCGCCCCGACACGCGCCGCATCGGCGTCGGGAAGGGAGAATCCACGGCGGACCTCGTGGCGCAGGCGCGCGTGATCTACGGAGGCACCGGCACCGAGGTGATGCGCTCCGAGGACCTGATTATCGACCGCCTGGTCACGCCCGAGTACCCGGAAGAGGCGCGCGACCGGAACATCGAGGGCCGGGTCGCGCTGGTGGCCCTGGTCGACACGCTGGGCGGCGTCACCCGCGTGGACCTGATGTCGAGCACGGGCGAGCGGCTGCTGGAGGACGCGGCGAAGATCGCGGTGGGGAAATGCCGGTTCCGGCCCTATCTGCAGAACGGCAAGCCGAGCGAGGTGTACGCGGTGTTTCGCTTCTCCTTCAAGATGTACTGAGCAGGCCTGCTACAGCTGGAATTTCCCGAAGTCCTCGGGGTTCAGCTTCTCGAGGAAGCGCCGGAGCTGCTCGGCCTTCTCCTCGTCGCTCGGCTCGCGCGTCGGCTCCTCCGATTCGCCGCCCTCCCCGCCCTCGCCGCCTTCCTCGCCCGGCCGGGGCGGCTCCTGGAGCAGCTTGTCGTTCACGAAGATCGGCGCCTTCGCGCGCAGGGCCACCGCGATCGAATCCGAGGGCCGCGCGTCGATCGAGAGCACCTCGCTGTCGCGCTCCACGATCACCGTGGCGTAGAAGGTGTTCTCCTTGAGGTCCGAGATCACGACCCGCGTGACCTTCGCCTTCAAGCCCTCCACGATCAGCACGAGCAGGTCGTGGGTGAGCGGGCGCGGGAACGGCTCGTCGGACAGGATCCGGCGGATCGCCTGGGCCTCGCCGGGTCCGATCCAGATCGGCAGGATGCGCTCGCCCTCCGCCTCGCGCAGGATGACGACGTTCTGCTGGGTCTTGTGCTCGAGGATGAGACCGTTCACCCTCGCTTCCACGATCTTCACGGTTTGTCGGACGAGCCCTTGACGGCGCCCTGCGGCCGCGGGGTGGTCGTGCTCGAATCCGCCTCCGAAATCTGGAACGGCGGCGCGTCCTCGCTGCGCATGTGATCGATCATCCACTGGGCGGAGCCCGCCAGCTCGGACGTGGGATAGCGCTTCAGCAGCTCGCGGAAGGCCGCCTCGGCCTGATCGTAGCTCTTGAGCTCCTCGGACTCGATGAAGCCGATCATGAACTGGGCCTGCGGACTCACCTCGCTGTCCGGATACTGCGCGACCACGGCGCGGTAGGCCGCGATGCGGTCGGCCGCCGGGCCGATCTCCTGGGCCGCCTTGAACATCTCGCGCGCGCCCTGCTTCTGCGACACGAAGCGCCGGATCGCCGCCGAGTCCGGCGTGACACCGAGCTGCCGGCGCACCTCGTCGAGCCGCTGGCGGTAGAACGCCTGCCCCTTCTCGTTCGAGAGCTGCCGCAGGATCATCGGGCGCACCGTCTCGAACGGCCGGGTGGTTTCGGCATGGATCTCGTCCACCTTGATGACGTGCCAGCCGCGATCGGTCTTGAACGGGCCGCCGATTTTGCCGGTCCCGGTCGCGAAGGCCGATTCGGCCAGCGCCGGCTGCGCCCCGAGGGAGCCGAACTGCCCCTCGCGCGTGACCGCGCCCAGGGCGCCGCCCTGCCTGCGGGTCAGGGAGTCGGTCGAGTAGGCGAGCGCGAGCTTCGCCCAGTCCTGGCCGGCGCGCGCGAGCCTGAGCACCTGCCGCGCCTTCAATTCGGTCCGGGTCTGGATGTGTCGCAGCGTGACCGTGGCCGGCACGAGGTACTCGCGCGCGTGGCTGTCGTACCAGACGCGCGCCTCGGAGTCCGTCGGCGCGGGATTCGCCGCCATCACTTCGCCGAGGTAGGTGCGGATCAGCAGATCGCGCCGCTGCTGCGCGAGCTGCTGCTGCACCTGCGGGCGCTCGGCCACCCCGTGCTGCTGGGCGGCGATGAGCCACACGCGCTCCTCGATGATCCGATCGAGCAGCTGCTGCCGGCCGGTGGGCGTGCTGAAGTTCTGCCGCGCGGTCTCGGGCAGCTCCTCGAGCCGCCTGCGGACGTCCTCGGACGTGATCGCCTGACCGCCGAT
>DATKKO010000301.1:0-16179 GCA_035542955.1 Terriglobales bacterium | reverse complement strand
CTGGATCTCCAGCTCCGGGCCGCCCTTCCCGATCGTGCCCTCAAGTCTGTCGCCCATGAAGCCGTGCCTCACGCGCAGCACCGTGACCGGGAAGTCCGTCTCGATCGATCCGTGCACCGTGCGGGCCCGGACCTCGGCGCCCGCTCCATCCGGCAGCTCGAGCACGATGCTGCCGTTCACGGTCTCGAACGTGATCGGCCCGCTCGCGCCCAGCTTCCCGAGCCGCGCGCGCACCCCGCCGTTCACCGTGTGCGCCTCGGCTCGCCCGCTGGTCTCGATCGACACCGTGCCGTTCACCGTGTGCCCCTCGGCGTCCGACTCGAGCCCGGTCGCCTCGACGGCGCCGTTCACCGTGCGCCCGACGAAGCACACGCCCGCGGGCAGCCGCACCTCGAAGTCGACGGAGACGTCGTTGTTGTTCGTGTTGATGTGGTTGTGGCCACCCGGCTCGCAGGTGTTGCCCCTGCCCGGATAGCGCACGCAAACGGTCACGCCCCCGGGGTGCGCGATCTCCTCGATCGTCACCTGGTCCGGATCGCTGTGCTGCGCGTGCTTCCAGGCGGTGACCTCGACCTGGTTGCCCGCGGCCTTGGTCACGTGGATCGCGCCGCTCATCTCCTCGATCTCGAGCGTCTTGCCCGGCGCGAGCGTCCAGCTGTGCTGGAAATCGGGCGTGGAGCGCTGCGCGGTCGTGGCCGCCACCTCGTGCGGTGTGGCCAGCGCGTCGCCCACGGCGAACCCCACCGTCACCGCGGCCACGACCGCGAGCGCCCTCCCGGCGATTCCCATCGTTCCCCTGCTCATGTCGGCCTCCTATCGCTCCTCGTGTCTCTCGATCTCACGCGCCGGCCGGTTGCGCGGCGCGCGTTCCGCTCCCGGCAGCTTCTCGCCGGGCCGCAGCAGCCGGATCGACCCCGAGAAGGACTCCAGGTCCAGCTCTCCCCTGCCCGTGCCGAGGACGAACTCGAATCGCTTCCCCCGCCGCAACCCTTCCACGCGCACCGGGAAGCTCGATTCGAATCCGCCGTTGTAAGTCGAGACCGACACCGCCGCGCTCGTCGCCTCGGGCACCATCACCGTGAGGTCGCCCATGTGGGTCGAGAAGCGGTAGCGGCCGTCCTCCCCCAGCGTGCCCGCGTAGATGATCGGGCCGTTCACGGTCGAGGCTTCCACGTCGTCCGACGCGATCCGGGTCAGGCGGATGCCGCCGTTCACGGTCGAGACCTTGATCGGTCCCTCGATCGCGCGCGCGTCCACGTCCTGGTTCACGGAGCTGATCTCGACGTGCCCGCGGGCGCCCTCGACGTCGACATCGCCGTCGATCGCGCACAGGCGCACGAACCGCCGCCCTCCCACGAGCGCCACGGTGCCGCGCACCGTCTGCGCGTCGACCTGGCCCTCCACGCCCTTCAACGTCATGTCGGTGTTCACGCCGGAGAGCCGCAGGTCCATCCAGCGCGGAACCGTGAGCTGGTAGTCCACGCTGGCCGGCATCGGCGTCTCGATCGTGCGCTGCCTGAGCTCGCCCAGCTCGCTCATCTCGGGGATACGGATGCGCCTGAGGGCATGGATCATCACCGTCACCGGGCCCGCGTCGACCGCCAGACGCGTCTCCGCATCGTGATCGGCGGTCACGCGAATGGCGCCGCGATCCCAGGCCGTGATCATGATCCTGCCGGAGAAGTCGTTGAGATCGAGTCGGGCGCCGGGGCGCACGGTGACCACCGTGTCGGTGTGCCCGCCCGAAGCGGAAAGGGCGAGAAGGGTGGCAGCCGCGAGTTCGAGAATCATTTCGATCTCCTATCCGCGAGTGGAGACCCAAGCGGTCGCCTGCTTGAGCACGTCCACTTTGAGTCGGAGCTGCGCGGCGAGATGGCCGTTCAGGTAGGGATTCGCCGGGTCGGCCGCCAGGGCGCGTCGCGCCTGCTCGGTGGCCTGGTCGATGATGCGAAGGTTCTGCTCGATGGTGCGGACCGTCGCCGGGTCCAGCTCGTGGCGGTGTTCGCGGAGCGCGGTCTCGAGCTCGGCGATCGTGGCATCGTAGCGCTGGACGTCGAAGCTCGCGGGCACCGCCGCGCCTGGGACCGGACGCGCGGCCTCGGGCACTGAGGCGACGCGGGGCGCGGGGCCGCGGCCGAGCGCGAGCCACATCGCGACGCTCGAGACCAGCGCGATCGCGGCGGCCGCGGCGGCGAGCTGCGGCAGCGAGAAGCTCCAGCGCGGCATGCGCCGGCGCCGCTCGGGGGCGGCGGCAAGACGCGGGCCCGGCGCGGCGATGCGCGCGGCGATCGCCGGCCACAGGTCCGCGGCGGGCGGGCGCGCCTCGAGCGTCGCGGCCCGCTGCACCACGGCCCGCAGCTCCTCGACCGTGCCCCGGCATTCCGCGCAGCCCGCGAGATGGCCTTCGAGCGCCACGCGCTCGGCCGTTTCGAGCTCGTCGTCGAGATACTCGGAGAGCCGGCCCCGCCACAGGTCGCTCACGCTCTCTCTCCTTCCGGTTCGAGATGGCGGCGCAGGAGCAGGCGCGCGCGGTGGAGCTGCGCCTTGGTCGTGCCCGTGGTCACGTCGAGCAGTCCCGCGATCTCCTCGTGCCGGTAGCCTTCGACGTCGTGGAGCACGAAGATCTGCCGCGCACCTTCGGGCAGGCGCGCGATCGCGGCCTCGAAGTCGAGGCCGAAGTCGCGCGAGCCGTGCCGCGAGGGCAGGGTCTCGAGCGCCTGGTCGTCCGCGAGGAACCGGCTGCGCCTCAGCCCGAGCGAGGCCCGGTGCGTGAGCACCACGTTGACCGCCACTCGATGGAGCCAGGTGCCGAAGGCGGCCTCGCCCCGGAACGTCCCGATCCTCTGCCAGGCTCGGACGAACACGTCCTGCGTGACCTCCGCCGGATCGTCGCTTCCCAGCATGCGACGAACCAGGCTGTGAATGCGCGGCACATGAGCTCGATAGAGCCGCTCGAAAGCGCGAGTGTCCCCGGCGGCCGCCAGCGCGGCATCCTCCGTGTCCGTGACCACCGGAGCCGGCTCTGGCGTTCCGCTGGCCCGGGTCATCCCGGGGCGACGCTCCATGCGTCCGATTCGACCTCCGCGCGGCACGAAGGGTTGGAAGCACCGGGTGAAATCGCGGCGAGACGGAAAGTCTCGGAGGGGGTCACGCTCGTCCGTACGGGCAAGCGGCTCCGGAAGTTCCCGGAGCGCGGCTCCAACCATTCCGCCCGGGCGGCCGTCTCATGTGAGGACGAAGAAACCTCCGCCCGCGACGCCGCGTAGACCTCCTGTCACGGCGCCGCTCGGCGCCCCCGACGAGTCCCATGGAATCACGATCGGACCACGCGAAGCCGACCACCGTCGCGATGCCGACCCGGGCGTTCCTGGTCGCCCTGGGGCTCGCCATCGCCGTCGCCCTCGGCGTGCTGGCGCTGCTTTCGAACGCGGCGCTGCTGGCGATGGCCGCTTCCGCCTAAGTCGTCACGACGAGCAGAGCGGAGCGGCTCCGCGGAATCGAGGGCCGCGCCTCGATCCTGAATCCCGCGCGGGTCGCGGCGTCGAGCGTGCGCGCGAACGCCTCCTCTGAGACGTGCCCCGTTGGCTCCGCGAGAAGGAGCCTGCCCCCGGCCCTGAGCGCAGCGCGCGCGTCCGCAAAGAACGCCTCGACGCTCGGCAGCTCGTGGACCACCGCGAAGGCGAGCGCGAAATCCATCCGGCCCTCCAAGTCTTCGACGCCGAGGCGATCCCCGCGCGGCGCACGGGTCTCGATCCGCCCGTCGAGGCCCGCGCGGCGCGCCCGCCGCCGCAGCGCGTCGAGCATGCGGGGCTGGACGTCGATCGCGACCACGCGGCCGCGCGGCCCGACGAGCCGCGCCAGCTCGAGCGTGAAGAACCCCATCCCGGGTCCGGGCTCCAGGACGTTCATGCCCTCGGTGACGAAGGGCCCCAGGATCGCGCGGGGATCCTGCAGGAGACGCCGGATCGGCGACACGAGCAGGTATCCGACCCACCGCGGACAGAGGCGCCCGCTCAAGCCGCGCCTCCGGCGCCCGCGCCGACCTCGGCGGACGCGCCTTCCCGCGCCCGCACCAGATCCTCGATGCAGCGCACGACGAGCGCCGTCCAGCCGGTCTGGTGCGAGGCGCCGAGGCCACGGCCCGTCTCGCCGTGGAAGTACTCGTGGAAGAGCACAAGGTCGCGCCAGTGCGGGTCCTGGGCGAAGCGGGGATCGTCGCCGTGGCACGGCCGGCGGCCGTCGGGCCCCGGCAGGAACAGCCGCGCCAGCCGCGTGGCGATCTCGGTCGCGACCTGCTTCAGCGTCATCAGGCGCCCCGACCCGGTCGGGCACTCGACCGTGAGCGTGTCCCCGTAGAAGTGGTCGTAGCGCTCGAGCGCCTCGATGAACAGGTAGTTGATTGGGAACCAGACCGGGCCGCGCCAGTTCGAGTTGCCGCCGAAGAGGCGCGTGGTGGACTCGCCGGGCTCGTACTCCACCTCGTGGTCGCCGCCGTCCGCATGCAGGACGAACGGGTGTTCGCGGTGCACGCGCGACAGCGAGCGCAGGCCGAAGGGCGAGAGAAACTCGCGCTCGTCGAGCGCGATCCGCAGCACGCGCAGCAGCCGCTCGCGCGAGGGGATCGCGAGCAGACGATGCACGTGCTCGGCGCCGGACTCCATGGAGCGCGACTCCATGTAGCTGATCGCGCCCGCGAGATCGGCGCGGTTCTCGAGGAACCAGCGCATGCGCTTCGAGAAGCCGGGCAGCCGGTCGATCACGGACTGCTCGAGCACCTCGGCCGCGAACAGCGGGATCAGGCCCACCGCCGAGCGCACCCGCAGCGGCATCGGCCGGCCCTCGATCCGGATCTGGTCGTAGTAGAACCCGTCCTCTTCGTTCCACAGCCCGCTCCCGCCGAAGTGGTTCATTGCGTCCGCGATCGCGATGAAGTGCTCGAAGAACTTGGAGGCCACGTCCTCGTACGCGGGGTCCTCGCCCGCCAGCTCGAGCGCCATCGCGAGCATGGTCGAGCAGAAGAACGCCATCCACGCGGTGGCGTCGGCCTGCTCCAGCGTGCCGCCGGTGGGCAGCGGCTTCGAGCGGTCGAAGACGCCCACGTTGTCGAGCCCGAGGAAGCCGCCGGTGAAGAGGTTCTCGCCGAGCGGATCCTTGCGGTTCACCCACCAGGTGAAGTTGATGAGCAGCTTCTGGAACGTGCGCTCGAGGAAGCCGCGGTCGCGCGCGCCGCGCGCGCCGGTGAGCTTGTAGGCGCGCCAGCACGCCCACGCGTGCACCGGCGGATTCACGTCGCCCAGGGCGAACTCGTACGCCGGGAGCTGCCCGTTCGCGTGCATGTACCACTCGCGCAGGAAGAGCACGAGCTGGTCCTTGACGAAGCTCCCATCGAGCGCCGCGAGCGGCAGCATGTGGAACGCGAGGTCCCAGGCCGCGAACCACGGGTACTCCCACGTGTCCGGCATCGAGAGCACGTCGCGGCTGTGCACGTGCCGCCAGTCGCGGTTGCGCACGAGCGCGCGCTCCGGGGGCGGCGCGGGCTGCGCCGGGTCGCCCTCGAGCCACTCGCGGACCACGTAGTCGTAGAACTGCTTCGACCAGAGCAGCCCGGCGTACGCCTGGCGCATGACCGAGCGCTCCTCGGCGGTCGCCTGCTCGGGCAGCAGCTTCGCATAGAACTCGTCGGCCTCGGCCTTCCGTGCCGCGAGCGTGCGCTCGAAGTCGGCGCCGAGCGTGTCCTCAGGCAACCGCTCGCCCGCGCACAGGCGCAGCCTCAGCTCGCGCTCCGCGCCCGGCGGGAGATCGAGCGCATAGTGCGCGGCTGCCTTCGTGCCGCGCGCGGCGGGATCCACCGCCTCGGCACGGCCGCGCACGAGCAGCTCGTGGAACGCGTCCTTCACGTGGGGCGAGGGGTTCGGAGCGCCGAAGATGCGCTCTGCGTTGGTCTCGTTGTCCGTGAACAGGAGCGCGGGCAAGCGCCACTCGGGATCGCGGCCGACCACGAGCCGGAAGTCCCCGAGCGTCTCGTGGCGCGCCTGGATCGCGTCCTCGGCGGCGCGGAACAGCTCGGGCTTCGCCGGGTACTCGTTCCCGCGTCGGCCCCACGACCAGGAGTTGCGGAACCACAGCGTTGGCAGCAAGTGGAGCACGGCGCTCTCGGGGCCGCGATTCGCGACCACGATCCGGATGCAGAGGTCGTCCGGGTCCGCCTTGGCGTAGTCGACGCGAACATCGAAATAGCGATTGCCGTCGAACACGCCCGTGTCGGCCAGCTCGAACTCGGGCTGCTCGACGCCGCGGCTCGCGTTCTCCGCCACCAGGCGCGCGTAGGGGAACTCGGCCTGCGGGTACTTGTAGAGCGCGGACATCCACGAGTGCGTGGGCGTCGAGTCGAGGAAGAACCAGGACTCCTTCGCGTCCTCGCCGTGATTGCCCTCGTCGTGCGAGAGCCCGAACACGCGCTCCTTGAGGATGGGATCGCGCCCGTTCCACAGCGCGATCGCGAAGCACAGCCGGCACTCGCGGTCGCAGATGCCGAGCAGGCCGTCTTCGCCCCAGCGGTAGGCGCGGCTGCGGGCGTGGTCGTGCGGGAAGTAGGCCCACGCCTCGCCACCGGCCGAGTAGTCCTCGCGCACCGTGCCCCACTGGCGCTCGGCGAGGTACGGACCCCACCGCTTCCAGTTTCGTTCGCGGCGCGCGTCCTCTTCGAGGCGGCGGGCTTCGGCGGACATGATCGACTCTCCACGGGGGAGCGGGCGGCGCGCAGTGTGGGACCGGAATGCCGCGGGCGCAAGACGTCCCTTGGCATGGGGCCATGCGGGGCTTAGTGTCAGCGCTCTGGTCAGGGAGGACCTGCATGATCTCATCCGGCACGGAATCGCCGCCCGACAGCGCCTCGCCCCCGCGGTTGCTGCGGGGCATCCCCACCCGCACGCCCGACGGCCGCGCGCGCTCCGCCGAGGAGATCGAGCGCGAGTGGGTCGAGCGCGTCTATCGCGGCGCGGGCGACCAGCTGCCGCAGCTCACGGCGCGCGCCGTCGTCATGGGCGCCCTGCTCGGCGCCGTGATGGCGCTCACCAACCTCTACGTCGGGCTCCGCATCGGCTGGACCTCGGGCGTGGCGATCACCGCCTGCATCCTCTCCTACGCGATCTGGCGCGGGCTGCGCGTGAGCCTGCCCGGCCTCGTGCGCAGCGACTTCAGCATCCTCGAGAACAACTGCATGCAGTCGACTGCCACGGCTGCGGGCTTCTCGGTGGGCGGCACCATGGCCTCGGCCATCGCCGCGCTGCTCATGATCACAGGCCGGCCGCTGGGGTTCTGGCCGCTGCTCGGCTGGAACGTGTTCCTCGCCGTGATCGGCGTCGCGATGGCCGTGCCGATGAAGCGCCAGATGATCAACGTCGAGCAGCTCCCGTTCCCGAGCGGCACCGCGGCGGCGGAGACGCTGCGCAGCCTGCACCGGCGCGGTGGCGCGGCGATGCGCCAGGCGCGCGCGCTCGGGATCGCGGGACTGCTGGGAGCGATCGTGGCGTGGCTGCGCGACGCGACCTTCGCCTTCATGCCCTGGAACCTGCCGGCCGCGCTGCCCTTCGGCCGGCTCGCGGTCTCGGGTCTTCCGCTCGCCGGGCTCACGCTGCGCTGGGACATGGGCCTGATCACGATCGGCGCGGGCGCGCTGGTCGGCTTCCGCGTGGCGTGGAGCCTGCTGCTCGGCGCGCTGCTCAACTACCTCGTGCTCGTGCCGTGGATGGCGCGGGCCGGCGTGATCACGGCGAGCGATCCCGCGCGCGGGCTCGGCTTCGGCGACATCACGCGCTGGAGCCTGTGGACCGGCGTGCCCATCATGGTGCTCGCGAGCTTCGTCGCCCTCGGCGGGAGCTGGCGCACGCTGGGCCGTGCCTTCAGCGGCATCGGCCGCGGGCGCGCGCGCGCCGACGACCCGCTCGCCGCGATCGAAGTCCCTCGCTCATGGTTCCTCGGCCTGTTCCTGTTCGGGTTGGTCGGCGCCGTCGCCCTGCAGCGCGCGATCTGGGGGATCCCGGTCGCGCTCGGCGTCGTGGCCTGCCTCCTCACCTTCGCGCTCAGCGTGGTCGCCTGCCGCGTGACGGGCGAGACCGACACCACGCCCACCGGCGCGCTGGGCAAGATCACGCAGCTCGCCTACGGCGTGCTCGCGCCCTCGAACATGACCGCGAACATCATGACCGCGTCGGTCACGGCGAACGCGTCGGGCTGCGCCGCGGACCTGCTCACCGACCTCAAGAGCGGCTACCTGCTGGGCGCGAACGCGCGCCAGCAGTTCCTCGCGCAGCTCGCCGGCGTGCTGCCCGGCGCGATCGCGGTCGGCCTGGGCTGGTCGCTGCTCGTGCCGAACGCGTCGGTGCTCGGCACCGAGCACTTCCCCGCGTCGATGGCGGTGGTGTGGAAGGGCGTGGCCGAGCTGCTCTCGCACGGGCTGGGCTCGCTGCACCCGACCGCCCGCGCCGGCGCGCTCACCGGCGCCGCGGCCGGCCTCGCGCTCCCGCTGCTCGAGCGCGCCTTCCCGCGGGCGAAGGCGTTCATCCCCTCGCCGATCGGGCTCGGGCTCGCGTTCGTGATGCCAGGCTGGATCTCGATCTCGATGTTCGCGGGTGCGCTCGCCGCGCTGCTCTTCCAGAAGGCGCGGCCGCGCGCGGCCGAGGAGCACGTGGTGCCGATCGCCTCGGGGCTGATCGCGGGCGAGAGCCTGATGGCGATCGTGATCAGCGCGTTGATGGCGCTGGGGGTGGCGCAGAAGTAGAGGCCCTGCCGAGGGTCGCTCTCAGCCCGCGGCCTCGAGCACCGCCTCCACGAAGCGCTGGGCCGGGATCGCGCCTTCGAACGCGTGGTCGTCGTTGATCACGATGCGGGGCACGCCGCGCACGTTGAAGCGGTCGGACAGCTCCGCGAACTCCATCGCCTCGACCATCTCCGCCTGCACCCCGCGCGCCGCGAGCGCGATGTGGTTCGCGGTCTCGACGGCCTGCGGGCAGTAGGGACACGTCGGCGTCACGAACACCCGGATGCGCACCGGCTTCGCGAGCGCCGCGAGCCGCCGCTTGAGCTCGTCGGGCAGCTCGGACTCGCCGTGCGAAACCGAGCGGATCGCGTCGAGGAAGCTCGAGAACTCGAAGCCGCCCGGGGTGCCGTAGAAGCGAATGCCGTAGTCGCGGGCGCCGCTCACGACGATCGCGGGCGCGTCCTCGATGCCGAACGAGAGCGCCTCCGCGGGCTCCCGGTCGAACGCCAGCACGCGGGCATGGATCCTCGGATCGACCTCGCCCATCTCGCGCACGAGCGTCACCAGATCGGCGCAGGTCGGGCAGCTCTCCTTGGTGAAGAGCGTCAGCGTCACGGGCGCGGGCAGGTCGCCCAGCACCTTGCGGATGTCGTTGCGGAGCTTCTCGTTCAGCAGTGGCATCGTTCCTCGTCTCTTCTCCGGCACGGCCTTTTCGATGGGGTCATTCCGTCCGGGATGCCGGTGTCCGCGGCGCGTTCATGCGGTGAGAGGCACGATGTCCGCCGGGGATTCGGTCCCGCGTTCGATCACCGGCCGAGTCTGCCAGGCCAGGATCGGGATGAGACCGACCGGACGCGGCGCGTGATTCGCCGGGGCGTCGGCTGCGGCCGCCGGCCGCGCTCAGCGATCGGAGATCTCGGCCGGATCGTCGGCGCGCGGCTTCGGCTGGAGCCTCAGCTCGTCCCACACCTCGGGATCCACTTCGCTCGGGCAGCCGTCCATCAGGCTCGCGGCGCTCGTGGTCTTGGGGAACGCGATCGTGTCGCGGATCGACGTGCGTCCGGCCATGAGCATCACGATCCGGTCGAAGCCGAGGCCGATGCCGCCGTGCGGCGGCGAGGCGTAGCGGTACGCCTCGAGCAGGAAGCCGAACTTCTCGTGCGCCTGCTCGTGGGTGAGCCCGACCACCTTCATCACCCGCTCCTGGATGTCGGGCCGGTGGATGCGGATCGAGCCCGAGCCCAGCTCCGTGCCGTTCAGCACCAGATCGTAGAGCGTGGCCTTCACCCTGCCGGGGTCGCTCTCGAGGAAGGCGAGGTGCTCGGCTCGCGGCATGGTGAACATGTGGTGGCGCGGCGCCCAGCGGTTCGCCTCGGGGTCCCACTCGAAGAGCGGGAACTCGCGCACCCAGAGGAAGCGCCAGTCCTGCGCGGCGGGCGCGCGATCGATCTTCGCGTTCTCCTCGATCAGCGGTTGGCCGAGCTGGGTGCGCAGCGCGCCGAGCGCCTTCAGGGTCGGCTCCCACGGGCCCGAGGTGTAGACCACCGCGTCGCCTTCCTTCGCGCCCGCGGCCGCGAGGAACTCGTCGTAGAGCGCGCCCGGGAACACGGCCTCGGCCTTCGCCCGCTCGGCGGGCAACACCTTCACGAACCCGAGCCCCGCGCCGCCCGCGGCCTTCACGGACTCCTCGTACCTGCGGAGCTGCGTGCCCGAGACCGCGGCGCCCCCGGGGAGCGCGATCGCCGCGCCCGTGCCGCCCTCGGCCTTCGCGCCGTTCGCCACCACGTTCCGCGGCGAGCGCGCGAGGATCGCGGTCACGTCGCGGATCTCGAGACCGAAGCGCACGTCGGGCTTGTCGCTGCCGTAGCGGCCCATCGCCTCGGCAAAGGTGAGCCGCGGGAACGGGCGCTTGAGCTCGACCCCGAGCACGTCCTGCCACAGCGCCGCCATCAGTCCTTCCACCGACTCGAAGACCTGCTCCTCCTCGACGAAGCTCATCTCGAGGTCGATCTGCGTGTGCTCGGGCTGGCGGTCCGCGCGCAGCGCCTCGTCGCGCAGGCAGCGCGCGAGCTGGAAGTAGCGGTCGACCCCGGCGATCATCAGCGTCTGCTTGTAGAGCTGCGGCGACTGCGGCAGCGCGTAGAACTTGCCCGGATGCACCCGGCTCGGCACCACGTAGTCGCGCGCGCCCTCGGGCGTCTGCTTGACCAGCATCGGCGTCTCGACCTCGAGGAAGCCCGCGCCGGAGAGATAGGCGCGCGCCGACTGCGCCGCGCGATGGCGCAGCTCGAGCACGCGCGCCAGCTCGGGGCGGCGCAGGTCGAGGTAGCGGTAGCGCAGGCGCAGGTCCTCGCTCGCCAGGTTCGCCTCGTCGCTGGGCAGGAAGGGCAGCGTTTCGGCCGCGGCCAGCACCTTCAGCTCGCGCACGTCGACCTCGATCTCGCCCGTGATGATCCCGGGATTGCGCGCCTCGGGCGGACGCTCCACGACCGGACCGCGCACGGCGATCACCCACTCGAGGCCGAGGCGCGCCGCGCGCGCCATCAGCGCGGGGCCGCTGCGCTCCGGGCGGAACACGACCTGCGTGAGCCCGTGCCGGTCGCGCAGGTCGACGAACAGCACGCCACCGAGGTCGCGCACGCGGTGCACCCAGCCCATGAGCGTCGCGGTCTCCCCGGCCTGCGCGCGCCGCAGCTCTCCGCACGTGTGCGTGCGGCGCCAGCCGCCCAGGTCCTCGAGGGTCACGCCTTCGGCCACGTCTCCCTCCACGCCGTGCCCGCGACCCGCGCCTCGAGCGCGTCGCCGAGCGTCTCGCGCGCCACGGTCTCCTGCGCCCCGCTCACGAGATCCTTCACGATCGCCTGCCCGCGCGCCCATTCCTCTTCGCCGAGGATCACGAGCACGCGTGCGCCGCTCTTCCCCGCCGCCTTCATCTGCGCGTTGAAGCCGCGGGATTCGAGATCGAGGTCCACGACGAAGCGCCGCCGCAGCTCGCGCACGAGCGCCAGCGCGGCGGCGCGCGTGGCCTCCATCGAGACCACGTACACGCCCGTCGGCTCCGGCGGCAGCGGCGCCTTCTTCTGCTCGAGCGCCAGGATCGCGCGATCGACGCCGATCGAGAAGCCCACGCCCGGCGTGGGCGGGCCGCCCAGCGCCTCGACCAGGCCGTCGTAGCGCCCGCCGCCGCCGAGCGCGCTCTGCGCGCCCAGCGAGCGGTCGTGCACCTCGAACGCCGTGCGCGTGTAGTAGTCGAGCCCGCGCACGAGACCATGATCGATCTCGTAGGAGATGCCGACCGCGACGAGCCCCTTGAGAACCGACTCCCAGTGGGCGCGGCTCTCGTCATCCAGCACGTCGACCATGCGGGGCATGGGGCCGAGCGGCACGACCTTGCCCGCGAGCGCGGCGAGGTCGTCGGGATCCTTGGTGTCGAGCACGCGCAGCGGATTCGCCTCGAGCCGGCGCCGCGAGTCCCCGCTCAGCTTCTCGCGCACCGGCGCGAGCCACCGCCGCAGCCGGTCGCCGTAGGCGCGCCGCGTCGCCGGAGTGCCCACGCTGTTCACCGCGACCGTGAGCCCCGAGAAGCCCCAGGCCGCGAAGATGTCGACGAACAGCGCGATCATCTCCACGTCCGCGCCCGGAGCGCCGGTGCCGAGGATCTCCGCGCCGATCTGCCAGAACTGCCGGTAGCGTCCCTTCTGCGGCCGGCCGTAACGGAACATCGGCCCCGCGTACCACAGGCGGTGGACGCGCCCCTGCGCCGCGAGACCGTGCTCGAGGTACGCGCGGCACACCGAGGCCGTGCCCTCGGGGCGCAGGGCGAGGTCGCGGTCGCCGAGGTCGCGGAAGCGGTACATCTCCTTCTGCACGACGTCGCTCGACTCGCCCGAGGTGCGCGCGAACAGCTCGTAGTCCTCGAAGACCGGCGTGCGGATCTCGCGGTAGCCGTAGCGCTCGAGCACGCTGCGCGACTGACTCTCGGCCCACTGCCAGCGCGCGAGATCCCGCGGGAGCAGGTCGCGGGTGCCGCGGGGAGCCTGGAACTTCGACGCCATCGCTAGCCTCGCACGAACAGGACGTAGGCGAGCTGGCCGATCGAGCCGCCGAGGACGTCCGCGACGAAGTCGAAGAGGTCGCAGGTGCGCCCTGGGATCAGCCGCTGGAAGTTCTCGTCGCCCGCACCCACGATCGCCACCGCCGTGATCGCCATCATCGCCGCGAAGAGCGGCCGGCTCACGCGCAGCGTGGCCCGCAGCGCGCGCACGAGCAGGATCCCGAGCACGAGGTACTCGCCGACGTGCAGCACCTTGTCCGCGTTCAGGAAGCGCAGCGGCGGGGTCAGGTGCGGCTGCGCGCTGACCGTGAAGATCGCGGTGACGTACGCGAGCACCGGGAGCCAGAAGCCCATGAAGAGGACGAAGAACCTGCGTTCCGGCGGGCGTGGCACCGATCCTGGCTCCTCTCGTCGAGCGTGACCCAGGTGGAAAAGGGGCAGCGGAGGATAGCATGCGTTCAGGAGCGCGTCATTCGGCGCTCGCGGCCGGAGGGGAGCCTCGTCGGCGGGCGTCTCGGACGAGGCGGGGCTCTCAATCCTCGACGACGACCGGGATCTCGTGCGTGATGTCCGCGGCCGCGAGCACTCCGCTCACCCGCTGGACCACGTCGGCCACGGACCGCTCCTCGTGGTAGGCGGGCAGCACCACGGTCACGCTCGAGCGCGCGCCCTGCGCGGTGGCCGCGGAGACCGCCGCGTCGGCCTGCACCGCGGCTGCGGTCGCCTCGGGCGGGGTGATGCGTGCTTCCAGGTCCGGGGTCATGTCGCGCTCCTGGTTCAGGACCGGCGCCGGTAGACGAGGAAGGGCTCCGGCGCGGGCTCGCGCCGGAACCTCGTGTCGGCCGCCATCTGCCGGACCAGCGTGGTCTCCGCGGGCAGGTCCCCCGGCCACAGGATCACGCGGTCGTACTGGATCCGGATCGCCGGATCGAGCATGCGGTCGTGGAGCTGGTCGGAGCAGCCCACGATCTTTCGCCCGCCGATCTGCACGTAGAAGTTCGGGGGGGCGTACACGGCCTCGCCCGGCCGCAGACTCCGCACCACCTCGCGCGCCGCGTCGAGCGGCACGTGCGGCGGCGTCTCGAGTGACACGGGACTCGCCTGCGACGGCAGCAGTCCGCACCCGACCACGATCGCCGCGGTCAGGCCGGCGCCCGCCCCCCGCTCCGGGAGCGCCCGCGACGACACTCGCACCGCGACCCGCATCGTGGCGAGGGCCGCGAAGACGAGCGGCACCAGCGTGTACTGCGCGTAGGGGAGCTTCATGTAGATCAGCGGCGAGAGCAGGTTCGTCATGAGGCCGGGCACCGCCAGCAGCAGCGCCGCGTCGCCCCACGGAGGAATCAGCAGCAGCGCGCGGAACGCGTGATAGAGGTAATCCACGTTGCTCCGGTTGACGATCGCGTGGAACAGCGGGCCCGGTCGGTGAAGCAGACCGAAGGCCATCTCGGCGGGCGTGCGGCCGGGGAACCCGGAGACGTCCTGGAACCGCCGCCAGGGGTCGCTCCACAACTGCGGGGACCAGAAGTGAGGCATCACGATCCGCACGGCGACGAGCAGCCACGCGACTCCCAGCGCCGCCATGGGGAGCCAGAGCGCTCTCCCCCGCCCGGTCAGCAGGGCGTAGAGGCCGAGGAAGACCAGGACCGCCCCGACCTCCTCCCGGATCCCCAGCGCGAGAAGCAGACTGACCCACAGGAACGCGGGACGCCTGGTCTCGAGCGCCCACAGCGCCGTCAGCAGGAACACCGGCAGCAGGGCGTGCTCGCGGAAATCGCTTCCGCCCAACTGGAGGAGCGGCGGCACGAGGAGAACCGCGAGCGCCAGCAGCGCCGCTCCGGCCGCGCCCGCCCGTGGCCGGAGCAGGAGGTAGAGCGGGATCGGGATCAGGCCCACGGCAAGGGCCTGGACCACGACCAGCACCTGCGGCCCGGGCCACAGCGCGTAGACGGTCAGCAGCAGCAGCAGAGTCGGCGAGAAGTGGATGCCGAAGTGGCTGCCGAGCGATCCGTCGAGGGTCTCCGAGCTGGTGGCGAACGGATGCCCGTGCAGCGTGTTCCACAGCATCTGGTTGAAGAGCGCCGTCTGGTCGGCGTCGCCGAAGCTCCCGATCGTCCGCAGGCCGTGGTGGATGGACGCGGCGACGTAGAGGACGATGCCGAGCAGGAGCAGGATCCACGCGCGCGGCGCGAGCAGGTCCGCCAGCCGATCCCAGAGGCGCGTGCGCAGCAGCAGCAGGGCGCATACGGCCGCCGCCGTCGAGAGGATCGCGACCACGAGGACCCCCGGCTCCTTCACGCCGATCAGGGCCTGCGGCACGTACAAGAGCGGGATCAGGGCCACCCAGAGGAAAAGCCAGGCGGCCCTCGCCGTCAGTCGCTCGCGTCCGCGGCCCAGTGAGATCTGAGCGGTTGACTGCTCCGACACGGAGGCTCCTATCGGGGGACAGGGTCGAATCGGCTGATTCTAGCAGAGCGCCGGAAGCGGCCTCCACGATGCTCGCGTGTGATCGGACGAACGCGGTTGCGCCGGGGCCGGTTCTGCGGGTAAGGTACGGCGCGCTTTCCGCCGCGAGGTCAGCGGGAAGCACGCCGGACAGACGCACTGCGCGCCGCTAGCTCAATTGGCAGAGCAACTGACTCTTAATCAGTAGGTTCTAGGTTCGATTCCTAGGCGGCGCACCAACTTCACGAGCACGATCCGGCCCCGCCAGCCGCAGTCAGGTTCCAACGCAGCACGTGGACGCCTCCCGTCATATGCTGGCGGATGATCTCCTTCGCGAGCCGGCCGGAGACGTCGAACACGCGCAGGCGCACGTCCATGTCCCGCGGGAGGCTCACCTGGAAGGTGAGCGTGATCAACACGACCACGCACGCCCGGCCCACTGCCGCCCTCATGGGATTGGCTCCTCCTCTGCCGGTGCGCTCGCTGGGGGTGGGGGGTCGGCGGCGGCGGATACCCGCCGCCACCCCATCGGTACGCCAGCCAGTTCCTGGCGCTCCATATCAGGTACTGACGCTTCTCGTCGCGCTCTGATCGTGCGATCTCGAACAGCCTTTCTGCATCCTCTCTTGTTCCGTGCTCGTAGAGCACATGGCAAATGGCATGCACCGTGTGCAGGTTCTTCGTGCGCTCCAGCACACCCCAAGAGCTCGCCGTGGCCAGTCGCCGGTCCCATTCCAGCGCCCTGTTTCACTCTCGGATGACCAGCTGAATGGCCGCTGAGTCCCGCGTCTCATGCATGGTCCGCAGACACGGTTCCCATGCGGCGCTGTGCGCGACCTCCACATCCCCGTCCTCCCCTGCCCCCAGCGAGTCGACGAGCCTACCTCTTACCTTCGCTGCCAACCGGAGGCTCGCGCGAACA
>DATKKO010000300.1:0-2223 GCA_035542955.1 Terriglobales bacterium | reverse complement strand
GCGCGCGTTCGCCACCCGCGCGAAGCCCGCACGCTCGAGCACGCTCGTCGCGATCGCGCTGCGGTACCCGCTGGCGCAGATCACGACCCAGTCCCCCTCGCGGTCCAGCTCATTCGTACGCCGCGGGAGCTGCGCGAGCGGGATGTGGATCGCGCCCTCGAGATGGCCCGCTTCCCACTCCGGCACGCGCCTCACGTCGAGCACGGAGCGTGCTTCGGAAAGGGCGCGCGCGATCGGCACCTGCGGCGTGCTCTTCACCGGGAGCCCGGCGGCGCGCCAGGCATCGCAGCCGCCCTCGAGCGTGCCGACGATGTTCTCGTAGCCGACGCGCGCGAGCCGGGTCATCGCCTCCTCTTCACGCCCGGACGGCGTGAGCAGCAGGATCGGATGATCCGGCTCGAGGAGCGTGCCCACCCACGACGCGAACTGGCCGTCGAGGCTGACGTGCAGGGCGCGCGTGGGATGCCGCTCGCCGTAGTCGTCGCCCGGCCGCGCATCGAGGATCACCGCCCCCGCGTCGGCCGCGGCGGCGAACGCGATGGGCTCGAGCGCCGGAGGCAGGACGCGATCCGCGGTCAGCGGCGGCCCGGCGCGGTTCAGGTCGCGCGAGTAGAGGAAATAGGAGGGCGTCTCGGGCACGTCGCGCGTCACCTCGGCGATGAAGTCGGCGCGGCTCATCGGCCGCAGCGCCGGATTCGTCGCCCGCTCGCGCCCGATCGTGCTCGAGGACTCCGCCCCGAT
Organism: Terriglobales bacterium; assembly: GCA_035542955.1. Lineage (GTDB taxonomy): Bacteria > Eisenbacteria > RBG-16-71-46 > RBG-16-71-46 > RBG-16-71-46 > JANXPZ01. The sequence continues at coordinate 1,482 of DATKKO010000300.1, read as the reverse complement.
CCCCCGCCCGCACAGCGAGCCCGCGCCGTGCGCCGGATAGACGCGGGTCTCGTCGGGGAGCGCGAGCAGCTTGCCGTGCAGGCTGTCGTACAGGGATCCGGCGAGCTTCGCGACCGGCCGCCGCGACGAGAGGATGTCCACGCGGCCGACATCGCCGACGAAGAGCGTGTCGCCGGTCAGCGCCGCCCAGGGCGTGGGATCGCCCGCCCTCTCGAACACGAGGAACGTGAGGCTCTCGGGCGTGTGGCCCGGCGTCTCGAGCACGCGGAGCCGTACGTCGCCGAGCTCGATCTCGTCGCCCGCGAACAGCGCCCGGTGCGGGAACTCGGCGTTCGCATGCCTCCCCAGCCCGATCGTCGCGCCTGTGCGCGCGGCCAGCTCGCGATGGCCCGAGACGAAATCGGCGTGGAGATGCGTCTCGAGCACCCAGCGGATCGAGAGCCCGTGAGCCGAGGCCTCGTCGAGGTACATGCCGATGTCGCGGGCGGGGTCCACGACCGCGGCCACGCCTCCATCGCCCACGAGGTACGAGGCGTGCGCGAGACAGCCGACGTAGAACTGGCGGAAATGCACGACGGACTCCGAGCCCGAGGGGACGAGGACACGCGCCGGCCCGTGGGGACACTAGCACCCGCGCGGAGCGTGGCATCGCGTCTCTGTCAATCCTCTCGAAGCGGACTCGGGCTTGGAGAATCACGGGGATGTCATTGTCGTCGCGGCGCCGTAGCCCGCGGATTCCGGACCTCACCTGCGCCGACGCCGCTCCACCCGCTGGGCGGCTGCTCTCCTCCGTACGCACCGCGCGCCGCTAACCGGCGGCTTTCCTCCGGACACACGACGGCGCAAGGCAGTACAGCGCGTACCTGATCCGCTCCTCGATCGAGGCGTCGCGGAGGTCATCGCGTTTGTCGCACAGCTCGGCCGCCCACTTCGCCTGATCGGCCCGATAGCCGAGCCGTCGCAGGCAGGGCACCACGTCCCGCTCCGGGTCCGGCTCGGGCTTGGTGCTCTTGCTCGCGCGCTCCCTCGCGGCCGCCCGCGCCTCCTCGCGCTTGCGGCGCATGAACCCGCTCCCGAAGCTGCGCTCGGCTCCGTACTGATTGTGCGCCCGGCAGCGCAGGCGAACGTTCTCCAGGCTTGCCGGTCCGCCGCGGGCTGCCTCCTCGATATGGTCGAACTCCAGCCTCGTCCGCGCGGGACACCGGTGGCCGTTCATGCTCACGAAGGAGCATTGGCCCCCGTCGCGTTCCCAGACAGCGCGCTTCACCTCGGCCGGGATGTAGCGGATGCTCGTGGTGGGATCTGGATGGGCTGAGCGTGGGCAATCGGCCGCCGCGAACTTCTTGCGCTCGAGCTGGCGGACGCCGAGCTGGATCAGCCGCTCCAGAACCGCGGCCAGATCGCCGGAGGGGATCCGGTGCCCGAGCAGAGCCTGGGCGTACTGGAGCGCCTCGTGCGCCTCCTTGCCGATTGTGACCTGGA
>DATKKO010000299.1:0-17941 GCA_035542955.1 Terriglobales bacterium | reverse complement strand
GCAGGGCGACTGCGAGTGGTACCAGCGCCAGTACCAGTTGTCGTGCCAGTTCGTCTGCGAGGCGTTCAACGCGTTCAGCGTGTCGCGGCACTGGCCGTTGTTGTTGGTCTGCGATTCGGTCAGGCGGATGTAGCCGCCTTCGTAGCCGCTGTAGAAGTTCGTGTCACCGCCGATCACGAAGTTCGGACCATAGTTGGTCAGGGGCGTGTTGTTGATCGTCGTGCGGATGCTCGTGCACTCGGTGCGCCGCGTGCTGGAGTCGGCGGTCGCGGGCCCGCCGGCCTTGAGGTGGATCGTGTAGAGCCGGAAGGTCGCCGTCTTGTCGGTGTAGCCCACCGGATGCACCCAGCACTGGAGCACTTCGCGCGGGCCGCCGTCCGTGAAGGAGGTCACATTGGTGATGCTGACGGCGGAGCTTCTCCAGAACACGACGCTCTGGGTCGACGTGATGTTCGTGGTCGTGTACTGCCACTGGCCGGGCCAGATCGCGTTGAGATTGACGAGGAACGAGTCGGCATCGACGGATCCCGACTGCCCGATCTCCTCCGTGATCAGGATGTCGGGATTGAGCGCGGCCAGCGCGGTCTGGAAATAGCCCTGCCGGGGCGTGATCCAGCTGGGGACATGTCCGTTCTGGTAGTTGGTGATGTTCCAGGTGGCGACGCGCAGCGCGTGGGCGGGCGCGGCGACGAGCAGGGCCGCCGCGCAGAGCAGTGCGATCCGATTCCGATGCAGCGTCACGTCGCCCCCTAACGCACGATGGCGAGCCGCTCGGTCCGGGGCGCGAGACCCCGGCCGCTCAGCCGCACGAAGTAGAGACCAGCGCCGGCCGCGGCGCCGCCGTCACGGCGTCCGTCCCAGCGCATGCTGTAGCTCCCGGCCGCGAATTCGCGGTCCGCGACCACCGCCACGCGCCGCCCGCTCGCGTCGAAGATCTCGAGCCGGGCCCGGGTCGTGAGCGCGAGATCGAAGCGCAGCGTGCTGGCGGAGAGCATGGGGTTGGGCACCGGCCGGTAGAGCCGGGTGGTCGTGGGCGCGGCCGGTGGCACGCCGGTCGCGCCGCGCACGCGGGCGAGCAGCGCGTAGGCGACGTCCGGCTGCGCGCTCGCGCCCGGCAGGGACTCGTCGCCCGACGAGAACGTGAGCGTCGCCGTGTAGGTCGAGTCGAGCGTGGCCCCGGTCTCGTCGAAGGTCACGTTCCAGCGGCCCGCGGTGCCCGCGATCAGCGTGCCGGGCGTGAAGCCCTGGATCGCGAAGCGGCCGTCCCCGCCCGCGATCGAGGCCGCGCTCACCAGCAGCCGCGCCCGCAGCGCGGTCCAGCTGCGGTTGTGCACCTCGGCGATCAGTGGCCCGAAGCCGCCGCCCGTCTGCTCGCCGAAATCGAGCGTGTCGGCGAGGAGCGCGCTCAGCGAGTCGAGCGAGACCTGCGCGTGATCGAGCACCGTGCCGGAGAGGGCGACGAGCGTGGTCGAGTTGTCGGGTGCGTCGGAGTTGATGGTCAGGTTGACGTGGAAGCTGTCCACGATGTCCGTGGCCATCGTGACGGTGGCGGGCGCCGAGCCGCCCGCGACCACGGCCAGCGGACCGGGAGCGCCGAAGGGGGACGAGGTGCTGAACGCGCAATTGAGCGAGTCGCCCGGGATCGCGGCCGGGTTCGAGATGGTGAGGTCCTGGCTCTGCGTGGGCGCGCCCACGATCACCGACCCGAACGCGAGCGAGGCATCGGTCGAGATCATCGCCGGCACCTGCAGGTCCACGCGCACCGGCAGGTGGTCGCTGGCGAGCTTGAGTGCGGTGGCGAAGTTCGCGCCCTCGGGGATGGTGGGCGGATCGGTGATGTTGAGCCCATGTTCCGATCCACCCGGCGACCGGAAATGCTGCCCATCGTTCCCGACCGCGAACATCGTGCCGGTGGCGACGGCCAGGCCTTGTCCCGTGCCCAGGTTGATGGTGGGCAGGATCATGTCGAAGCGATCGTCCATGCCGCCCGTGGCTGCCCCCGAGGCGCAGGTGCCGTCCTTGCAGGGCGATTGCGAGTGGTATGGCGCATACGCGATGTTGTCGTGCCAGTCGCCGGACGGCAGCACGTCATAGACCCGGCCGACATTGTTCACTTGTGACTCCAGCAGCTTCGAGTATCCGGGGTCGGTGCTCTGTTTGTAGAAGTTCATGTCGCCGCAGATCATGGCATGCGTGCCGGCCGGCATGGCGTTCATGCTGTCCCGAAGCCCCGTGCACTCGGCCAACCGCTGCGCGCGATCCCCGGCGGTATCGCTGGCCTTGAGGTGCCCGGCGTAGATGCGCAGCTCGGCGGTTTCGGAGCTGTACCCCACCGGCTTGATTCGATAGACATGGATGTAGCGGAGCTGGTTCGCGGGATTCGGGTAGAAGGCCCACTGGCCGAGGAACTGGACCGTGGCGACCCGGTAGTAGAGCTCCGCATCGGTGTCGTTCCCGTCGATGAACGGAACCATCGCCCAGGTTCCCGGCGGGTCCATGGTGTTGAGAACCTCGCTCAGGAACTCGGTGGCGCCCGCCGAGGAGATCTGCTCCTCGGTCACGATCACGTCTGCGTTCATGCCGAGGGTGTCGAGGATCGTGCGGTAGTAGGGCGCGCGCGCGGGCCCGGAGTTTCCCGGATAGTTGAGGATGTTGTAGTCCACCACGCGCAGGGCGAGCGCGGGTGGGGCGAGGGCAAGGGCGACGAGCGGCGCGAGGAGTGCAGCGAAGCGCCCGCGGAGCGCGGACCGGGTCGGCGAGGCCATGGGGACTCCTGAGCCTGGTTGCAATATGGCCCCGGTGGCGGTCGGCTGCGGCTGACCACCGCTGTCGGGGGCGAATTCATCTGTTCAGCCGCTTAAGAGTGTAGACCGTTTCTTGACCTTCCTGCCAGTGCCCAGCCCGCCGAAAACGCGGTCCCGGCGCGTTCGTGGCTGCCCTCATCCCTCGCGAAACGTGCGAAATGCAACGTCGGCGGACCCCGGACAGGGTTGTACGCGGCGACCGCCGTGGCATCAGCGATCCGGCAGCGACGGGCCAGGCCCCTGAGAACTCCCCGGACCGGCCTGCGGCCGGTGCCCCCGACAGGCCGGGGCTCAGCGCTCGGCGACCTCGCGGATCAGCGCGCGGGCCGCCTCCCGGCTGAGCGATCCCCGCGGCAGCTCGAGGATCTCGAACGCGTGGGAACGAGCCCGGCCCTCCTCGCCCCGGCGGACGAGGGTCACCCGGTCGCCGGCCCGCGCCTCGTGGCTCGGCTTCGACGGCTCCCCGTTCAGCAGCACGTGCCCCGCGCGGACGGCGTCCGCCGCCTGGGTGCGGCTCTTGAAGAGCCGCAGCTCGAAGAGCAGTACGTCGAGCCTCATCAGGCCCCGCCTCCGAAGAGCCGCGCGAGGCCGAAGGCCGCGGCCGCGGCGAGACCGCCGACCAGGAGCGTCTGCAGTCCGCTCCGCAGCGGCGGGGCGCCGGTGAAGCGGCCCTTCACCGCGCCGAAGACCAGCAGCGCGATCAGCGTGACCGTGACCGAGGCCGCGAGCGCTTCGCGGATCTGATGATGGAGGATCATGTAGGGCGCCAGCGGCACGAGCCCGCCCACGATGTAGGCGCCGGCGATGGTGAGCGCGCTCACGAGCGCGCGCCGCGGATGCGGCTCCTCGAGATTCAGCTCGAAGCGCATCATGAAGTCGACCCACGCGCGCGGCTTCGCCTCGAACGCCCGGATCACGGGGGCGATCTCCTCGTCGCCGAGCCCGTATTCCCGGAAGACGTCGGCCACCTCGGCGCGCTCGGCGTCGGGCTTCTCGACGACCTCGAGCTCCTCGCGGCGTCGCTCGCTGGCGTAGTGGTCGGCGTCGCTGCGCGCGGCGAGGTAGCCGCCGAGCCCCATCGCGATCGATCCCGCCGCGATCTCGGCGAGGCCCGCGGTCACGATCACGCCCGTGGACGCGATCGCTCCGGTCAGCCCCGCGGCGAGGGCGAAGGGCACGGTGAGGCCGTCCGACATGCCGATCACGATGTCGCGCACGTTCTCGCCGGCGGTGAAGTGCTGCTCGATGTGCGGCGTCTGGGGCATGGCATCCTCGGGGCTGCGGATGACGGCGCGGCGCCCCGCAGGCGCGGGACGCCGTGCCATTCTACGCGGCCAGACCGCCAATCAATAGCCCGCGCGGGAGCAGGTCTGCCGCCCCCCATCGCGATGCTATCCTCCGCGCGCATGCCGCCCCGGTCCTCGCGCCTCCTCGATCTCGCGATCCTCGTCCTCCTCGCCGCGCTGACGGTCCTCGCCTACGCCCACGTCGGCCGCTGCGCCTTCGTCACCTTCGACGACCCCGCCTACGTGACCGAGAACGCGCAGGTGAAGCACGGGCTCACCGCGGCCGGCGTCGGCTGGGCGTTCACGACGCTCGCGAACTGCAACTGGCATCCGCTCACCTGGCTCTCCCACATGCTCGACTGCCAACTCTTCGGGCTCGCGGCGGGGGCGCATCACCTGACGAGCCTCCTGTTCCACGTGGCGAACGCGTGCCTGCTCTATCTCGTTTTCCGCCGCATGACGGGATCACCCGGACGCAGCGCGGCCGTGGCGGGGCTCTTCGCGCTGCACCCGCTCCACGTCGAGTCGATGGCCTGGATCGCCGAGCGCAAGGACGTCCTGAGCGCGCTCTTCGCCCTGCTCACGATCGCGGCCTGGCTCGAGTTCGTGAAGCGCCGTCGTCGCTCGTTCTACACGCTCGCGCTCGTGCTCTTCGCTCTCGCGCTCCTCTCGAAGCCCATGGTCGTGACCCTGCCGTTCGTGCTCGTGCTCATCGATCTGTGGCCGCTCGGCAGGTCGGGCCGCGGAGCCTCCTTCGGCGCGCTCCTGCTCGAGAAGGCGCCGTTCTTCGCGCTCGCGGCGTTCGGCTGCGTGATGACGCTCGTCGCCCAGACGCGGGGCGGGGCCGCGATCTCGATCGCCTCGCTCACGCCGGGCACGCGGGTCGCGAACGCGGCGGTCTCGTACGTCGCCTATCTCGGAAAGCTCGTCTGGCCCGCGCGGCTCTGCGTTTTCTATCCGCTGCGGCGGCATCTGCCCGGCGTCGAATGGCTCGGCGCGCTGGCGGCGCTGCTCGTCGTCTCCGGCGTGGTCGTCTCGCAATGGCGGCGGCGGCCCTGGCTGCCGGTCGGCTGGGCGTGGTATCTCGGATCGCTCGTTCCGGTGATCGGGCTCGTGCAGGTCGGCGCGCAGAGCATGGCCGATCGCTACACGTATCTGCCGTCGATCGGGATCGCGATGATGGCGGTGTGGACGATCGCGGACGCCGTGCCGCGACGGGGCGCGCCGGCCCTCGCCGCGCTCAGCGCGCTTCTCTGTGTCGCGCTCGTTCTGCGCACGCGCGACCAGGTGCGGACCTGGAGCGGCGACCTGGCGCTCTACCAGCACGCCCTCGCGGTGACGAGCCACAACGCGCGCATGGAGAAGAACTACGGGGCCGCGCTCCTGCGCAGGGGACGGTTCGCGGACGCCGTGCGCGCGCTCGATGCCGCCATTGGCGACGATCCGGGCTGGGCCGATCCCCGGTACGACCGCGGTCTGGCGAAGGAAGGTCTGAACGACCTCGACGGGGCGGCCGACGACTACGCCGCCGCGGCGCGGCTCCAGCCCACGGCAGGCGCGCCGCATCTGCGCCTCGCCTCGCTCGCCTTCGCGCGCCACGGATACGACGAGGCGCTGCGCGAGTTCGAGATCGCCACCCGGCTCTCGCCCGGCGACGAATCCGCGCTGCGGAGCCTCGAGAAGCTGCGCGCGCTCACGGGGCGTGATCCGTCGAAGGCTGTCGGCCCCGCGCTCAGCGGTGCCGGAAGACCAGGCCGAGATTGAGCGTGAGGAATGTCGGATTCTCGCCGTGCGCCCACATCTCGCCGGTGCCGCTCAGCGCCTGCTGGACCTGCGCCCCCGCCCGCACGTCCCAGCGCCGGTTGAGCAGAACCGAGGCGCCCAGGCCGACGTCGTAGGAGAACGCGGTCTGCGTGCTGGTCGCCGTGCCGACTCCGACCGGATCGCGATTCCACGCCATGAGCCCGATCCCCGCCTCGGCATACGTGCCGAGGCCGCTCCCGCGGGTCGAGTGCAGGCGCGCCACCGCGTAGACGGGCAGGGCCGTCGCGTTGGCGCGGGCCGTGACGAAGCCCTCGCGTACGGTCATGTCGTAGGAAAGGGCGGCCACGGAGACGCCGGTCGAGAGATGGCCGTGGATCTGGTAGAGGACCTCCGCCCGCACGCCGTAGCCCAGGTCGAGGATGTCGCGGGCGCTCCGCTGTCCGATGCTGCCCACGGGCGCGGAGCCGAGGGCGTCGACATCCGCGAAGAAGCCGCGATCCTGCGCGGTCGCGGGGGCCGCGCAGACAAGCAGCGCGGCCACGACGATCAGGAGCGGTGGCACCCGCACGATCCCCTCCGGCGCGGCCCCGGTTCATCCCGGCTCACGCGGCCCGGCCGGCCCCCGAATCGGCGACGGGCGGAACCTCGCGGCCCCGCCCGTGCTTCGATCCCCGTCGCGAGCGAAGGATCGTCTTCCATCGACGCGGCGCGCCCCGGATGGCGCCCGCGATCACCTCACGAGCACCCCAGCGACGTGCCGCAGTTCAGGCACTTGTAGCAGGTCCCGTTGCGGATCGTGATGTGCCCGCAGTTGTCGCAGAGCGGCGCGTCGCCCGGGAACTTCCCGAGCTGCGCCTCCGGCCCGCCTTCGGCGAACTCGGCGCGCGCCTTGCCCGGGGCGCGCGTCGCGCCCTCGGCCGGCGGCAGCGAGTCGACCGCGCGGTGCTCCCGTCCCACCGGATGGCCGGTCGCATGGTTCTTGGGCTGTCCGGTCAGGTTCTCGTCCACGATGTGCGCGAGATCGGTGCGGCCCAGGTACTCGAGCCCGAGCACCCGGAACACGTAGTCCACCACGCTCGTGCAGGCGCGGATGTTGTCGTGGCCGTCCACGCGGCCGTGCGGCTCGAAGCGGGTGAAGCAGAACTGGTCGACCAGGTCCTCGAGGGGCACGCCGTACTGCAGGCCCATCGAGACCGAGATGGCGAAGCAGTTCATCATGCTGCGGAAGGCGGCGCCCTCCTTGTGCATGTCGATGAAGATCTCGCCCAGCGTGCCGTCCTCGTACTCGCCGGTGCGCAGGAAGACCTTGTGTCCGCCGATCCGCGCCTCCTGCGTGAAGCCGTGGCGCCGCCGCGGCAGGCGCCGCCGCCGCAGCTTGAGCGGCGGGTTGCTCTCCGCCGTCTCCGCCGCGCGCGCGGTGACGAGCGGCTGGCTCAGCTTGGAGCCGTCGCGGTAGATCGCGATCGCCTTGAGCCCCGCCTTCCAGGCCTCGAAGTAGATGCGCTCGACGTCCTCGACCGTGGCCTCGGCCGGCAGGTTCACGGTCTTGCTGATCGCGCCCGAGAGGAACGGCTGCACCGCCGCCATCATCCGCACGTGCCCCATCGGCTCGATGAACCGCGTGCCCCGGGGGCCGCAGCGGTGGGCGCAGTCGAACACGGGCAGGTGCTCGCTCTTGAGTCCCGGCGCGCCCTCGACCGTGAGGTGGCCGCAGATGACGGCGTTCGCCTCCTCGATCTGCGGATCCGTGAAGCCGAGGAAGGGCAACAGGCAGAAGCCCGGCTTCTCGCGCTCGGCCGCGCTCACGCCGAGCCGCGTGAGCGTCTCGTCGCCGACCACGCCGCGCGCGAAGGCGAAGCGCAGGTGCAGCATCGAGGGCAGCGCCTCGTCGATGCGGCGGATCTCGCTCTCGCGCAGCCCGCGGCGGAGCAGCGCGTCGGGGTTGACGTGCGGCGCGCCCTCGAACGAGCCGGTGCCGATCGCGTACCGGCTGATGCGCTCGACCTCGGCCTGCGAGTAGCCGAGCCGCCGCAGCGCCGTGGCCACCGACTGGTTCACGATCTTGAAGTAGCCGCCTCCCGCCAGCTTCTTGAACTTCACCAGCGCGAAGTCGGGCTCGACGCCGGTCGTGTCGCAGTCCATGAGCAAGCCGATCGTGCCGGTGGGCGCGAGCAGGCTGGCCTGCGCGTTGCGGAAGCCGTGGATCGTGCCCAGCGCGATCGCGCGGTTCCAGCACTCGGCGGCGGCCTGGCGCGAATCGCGCGGGGCGATCCGCGGGTCGATCGACTGCGCCGCCTCGCGGTGGAGCCGCATCACGCCGAGCATGCTGTCCCGGTTCTCCTCGTAGCCCGGGAACGGGCCGAGGCTCGCCGCCATCTCGGCCGAGAGCGCGTAGGCCTCGCCCGTCATGATCGCGGTGAGGCAGGCGGCGAACGCGCGCGCCTCCTCGCTGTCGTAGGGCAGGCCCTGCACCATGAGCAGCGTGCCCAGGTTCGCGTAGCCGAGGCCCAGCGGGCGGAACTCGTGCGAGCGGCGCGCGATCTTCTCCGTGGGGTACGAGGCGAAGTCGACCGCGATCTCCTGCGCGAGGTAGAACACGCGGATCGCGTGACGGTACGCCTCGATGTCGAACGAGCCCCCCTCGCGCACGAACTTCATCAGGTTCAGCGAGGCGAGGTTGCAGGCCGAGTCATCGAGGTGCATGTACTCCGAGCACGGATTGCTCGCCCGGATGCGGTCGGTGGCCTTGCAGGTGTGCCAGCGCTGGATGGTGTCGTCGAACTGCACGCCGGGATCGGCGCACTGCCAGGCGGCGGCCGCGATCTCGCGCCACATCTCCCGCGCGCGCAGCGTCTCGCACACCGCGCCCGTGGTGCGCAGCGTGGTCTGCCAGGGCAGGTCGTCGACGACCGCGTGCAGGAAGCGGTCGGGCAGGCGCACCGAGTTGTTCGAGTTCTGCCCGGAGACCGTGCCGTAGGCCTCGGCGTTGAAGTCGGGCGAGTAGCCGGCCGCCACCAGCGCGGCGACCTTCTTCTCCTCGCGCAGCTTCCAGCGGATGAAGTTCATGATCTCGGGGTGGTCGGCGTCGAGCACGACCATCTTCGCGGCGCGGCGCGTGGTGCCGCCCGACTTCGTGGCGCCCGCGCCCTTGTCGAGCACCTCGAGGAACGACATCAGGCCCGAGGAGGTGCCGCCGCCCGAGAGCCTCTCCATGCGGCCGCGCAGGCGGGAGAAGTTGGTGCCCGTGCCCGAGCCGTACTTGAAGACGCGCGCCTCGTTGCGCGCGAGCTCGAAGATGCTCATCAGGTCGTCTTCGACCGACTGGATGAAGCAGGCGGAAACCTGCGGCCGCGAGTAGGAGTCCGGCGTGGGCTGGACCGTGCCGGTCTCCGCCTCCCAGGCGAAGTTGCCCCCCGAGCCGCCGATGCCGTACTCGTGCCAGAGCCCACAGTTGAACCACACCGGCGAGTTGAAGGCGCCGACCTGGTGGACCAGCATCCACGCCAGCTCGGCCTCGAACGCGTCCGCGTCCTCGGGACCGGCGAAGTAGCCGCCCTGCCGCTCGCCGCTCGCGCGCAGCGTGTGCGCGATCCGGTGCACGACCTGGCGCACGCTGGTCTCGTGCCCCGGCCGCCCCGGCAGCCCGGCCTTGCGGAAGTACTTGCTCACCACGATGTCCGTGGCGAGCTGCGACCACTCGGCCGGGACCTCGATGTCGTCCATCTGGAACACGATGGAGCCGTCCGGATCGGCGATCACCGTGCGCCGCTTCTCCCAGACCACCTCGTCGAGCGGATGGACGTCCGCATGCGTGAAGCGCCGAGGAACGTGCAGTCCGGCCCGGGTGTGCGGAGCGAGCTCGGCCGGGGGACGGGACGAGGAGTCCCTGTCGTGGGTGAGCGTGCGGTTCATCGCGGACCTCCCTGGTCCTCCTCGCTGACGCGGGCTCCTTCCCGCTGTTCGGGCCGTGCAGGCGCGATGTCGTGGACACTCACGCCGGCGCGGTTCGACACGCCGAGACCGGACTCTGGGGACCGCCCTTCGACGTCGAGGCGTCCCGTGCTCGTGCGAACTGGGAAGGTGCTTGCCGCCCGCATGCGAGGAGTCCTCCACTGCGAGCGGCGCGATGGTTTATACCATCTCATGACGCACCGCACGCAAGAGTCAAGTTGAGCGCGAGGAATGCGGCCGCGAGGCACCCACCTCGTTTTCGCGCAGGATTCACGATGACGCGGCTCGACGTTCGCGCGACAAGGGCGCGCGAAGCTGCGCGAAGCGCGTCGCGCGTGAAGCTCGTCGCGTTCGGACGTCCGATCGGTTCCGCTCTCCGTTGTCTCTCGCGCTCGCGGTCGTCAGCGCATCGCGCTCGACCGCCCGGCATCGCGCGATCACCGATGAGCTCGGCGCTCACGTCATCGGCGCGCGAGATGTTCTCATCCGGATGCGGTCCACTCGTCGACGACGCACATCATCCTGCTCATCCGGGCAGTGCGTGCCCGCGATGAGTCAAGGCCGCGTCCAGCAACGGCAAGTTCGGCGAACTGCGGGCTCAGGGGAACACGAGGGAAGGCTGGACGTCGCTCGCGGTGCTGTCGATGCGGCTGATGGTCGAGATCGCCGGCGGCGAGGCGTGGAGGAACGCGTAGCGCACGTTCCAGGGCGCCGAGGCGGAGGTCCGGCTCTGATACGCGATCACGTCCCCCGCGGCGTTGATCGCGGGATGTCTCTCGTCGCCGGCCGTGTTCACTCCGGCCGGGAGCGCGACCGGACTCCGCGCGTTGAGATCGAAGAGGTAGAGATCGAAGCCGCCCGAACCGCTCGCCCGGTTCGAAGCGAAACAGAGGAAGTGCAGGTCGGGGGTCACGGCCGGCTCGATGTCGATCCCGTCCGCGCCGCGCAGGTAGAGGAGAGAGTCGATCCCCCTGGAGCTTCGCTGGTAGCGGTAGAGATGCGCGGTCCCCTCGCGATCGGAGTCGAACACGATGTTCCCGGCCGTCTGGTCCGGCGCGGGCGACCAGTCGTCGAAGGCGGCCAGCGTGTCGAGCCCGGGCATCGGGACCAGGGCCAGCGCGCTGCCGGTCGCGTCGATCACCCGGATTCGCCGGTGCGGCGTGCCCAGGTTCATCGTGTCCCGCACGAAGGCGAGCCGCGAGATGTCTCCCGAGAACGCCGGCTCTGTCTCGTCGCCCGCGGTGTTCAGCCCGGGCGTGTTGACGAACCCGCACACGTCCCGCTCGTACAGCAGGATGTCGCTGCCCGTCGCTCCCCGGGCGCTCACGAAGGCAACGAGCTGGTTGTCGGCGGAGAGCACCGGGCTCGAGTCGCTGACGACCGAGCTGTTCAGGTTGCGCAGCAGCCGATAGCCCACGCCGTCGATGTCGTAGAGGTAAACATCGTACTGGCCGTGATGTCCGCGGTCGCTCGCGAACGCGATGAGGTTGACGCCGCCGCTGTCGCAGGTCTGGGCGGGCGAGGTCTGTTTCATGGAGCAGCCCGCGGCGAGGCAGACCGCGAGCAGGGCGGGGACGATCGTCCTCGTGGGGCGCGCGGCGGCGGCGAGCATGGGGCCCCCTGCACGGTACTTCGCGGCCGGTGGACGGACGCAGGCAGAGTAGCAGAGCGCCGGCCGAGGAGGGTATGGACAAGGTCGGGCGGGTTGACCACGGTTTTGCTTGTCGCCCCGGTGCTCGCGGTGGGAAGGTGGGGTCGGCGATACGGAGCCATCGTCCGGATCGTGGGGGTCGTGAGCCGACCGGCACGGTCCGACCCCGGACGTGCTCGTGGCCGCACGCAAAGGATGGGTGGGTCATGTCACGCGTGATGCTGTGCCACTGCCAGGATTCCGAAGAGCTGGCGCTGCTCGAGGACGAGGTGAGCTTCGTCACCTGCGACGACAGCGAGGAGATGCTCGCGGAAGTCACGTTGCAGCCGCCCGACGTGGTGGTCTACGAAGTCAGGCCGGAGAGTGATTCGGATCTCGCCGTGCTGCGCCTCCTGCGGAAGGTGGCTCCTCGCATTCCGCTGGTGGTGGTCGGCGAGGGCGCGTCGCCCGGATGGGGCGTGCAGGCCGATCTCGAGCCCCTCTACCATTCGCCCGCGCTCGTGGAGAAGAGCGGCCTGCGCGAGGCCCTCCACAGCGCGCTCGCGGGCCGAATCCCGAACTGAAGGGTCACCCGGCCCTGCTCCGAGCCCCGCCCGTCCCCACGGGCGGGGCTCCCTCGTTCGGGCGCGAGTCCGTGACGCGCGCTACGCGCCCCTGTCCGCCTCCGGCCCGAGAAGACCGTCCGCGCGCGCCTGCGCCTCGGCCGCGCGTGCCCGCTCCTCGGCATCGAGCCGCAGCCACTCGGCGCCGTGCTCGTGCTGGAGCTGCTCGTCGCTCATGAGCCCCGTGACCCAGGTCCAGCTCATCGGGTACACGTCCGGGTTCAGCACGTTCTGGTAGATGTGCCAGACCAGGATCGCGAGGAAGGCGAGCCAGGCTTCGTAGTAGTGGACCATGGTGGCGAGGTCGATCGTCCACTTGGGCAGCCAGCGCAGCGACTGGTTCTCGAACCAGAGCAGCAGGCCCGTGAGCGACATCACGACCGTGCCCCAGACGAGCGCCCAGTACTCGGCCTTCTCGATGTAGCTGAACCGGTCGAAGGTCGGCGCCGTGCGGCGGAGACCCGCGAGGTAGAGCAGGTTCGTGGCCGCCTCGCGCACGTCGCGCAACGTGGGCACGAGGGCGGCGAACACTCCGCGGCCCCGCCGCGTGAACAGATAGCCCACGTGGGCGAGCGACGTGCCGATCAGCACCACGGCCGCGGCGCGATGGAGGAAGCTGCGCAGGGCGAAGCCGCCCTCGAGCCGCGTCAGCCACGAGAAGAGCCACGACTCGGGGAACTTGAGGGCGAACCCGGTCCCGACCAGCGTGAAGAAGCTCACGAGCAGCAGCGCATGCTGCGCGCGCTCGATCCTCGTCATCCGCAGATGCCAGCGCACCGGGCCGTGGCGCAGCTCGGCCGGTCCGCGATGCCGGCGCCAGTGGCGCTGCAGCTTGCGCAGGAAGTCGAGACCCTGGTGGAGCGCCATCCCGCCGATCGTGAGGCCGATCAGCCAGAGATAGCCCAGCCGGACATAGTAGAGGATGGGCACGTCGCGGGCGGTCACGGCCACGTGGACCGGCCCCATCGCGAACCGCGTGCCCGCCCCCGGGTGGCACTTGCCGCAGGTCTCGCCGAGGCGCCGCGGGTTCACGGCGGAGCGCGGATCGCTGGACGGCAGGATGTCGTGGTAGCCGTGACAGCTCGCGCAGTTCGCCACCGCGGTCGCGCCGCCGCGCGCGGCCAGCCCGTGATAGCTGTCGCGATACGTGGTCAGGCGCCCCGCCGGAAGCCCGAACGTCTCCCGCAGGCCCTGCGCCTCGTGGCAACGCGAGCAGGTGGTGGTCACGGCGGCGCCCGTCACCGGGGAGTCGGGATCGCGCGGACCGCGGATCAGGTGCTCGCCATGGCAATCGGTGCAGGCCGGCGCCGCGGTCACGCCGCGCCGCAGGGCCTGGCCGTGGATGCCCGTCTCGTAGGCCTCGAACTGCCGCGCGTGGCAGCGCCCGCAGGTGCGCGGCACGTTCGTGTGGAAGATGGACGACGACGAGTCGGTCGCGCGCCGCAGATCATGGCTCCCGTGGCAGTCGCTGCACGTGGCGGCGCGCGGGTCCTTGGACCTGCCGTGGACGCTCTTCTCGTAGAGCGCGTACGCCTCGGGGATCGTGATCCTGCGCCGGGTGGTGAGCGCGCGATTCGCGTGGCAGCGGGCGCAGGTCTGGGGCAGGTTGGCCCGGTTGACGGGCGAGAGCGGGTCGTCGCGTCTGCGGATCGAGTGGAAGGGCCCGTGGCAGTCGCGGCACGTCGAGGCCTCCGGGTCGCCGGCGGCGAGCGCCACGCCGTGCACGCTGCCCCGGTACTGGGTCGTCTCCCGCGCGTGGCAACCCGCGCAGGCGTCGACGCCCGTGCGGGCCGCGCGACGAACCGTGTGGCCCGTGCCGTGGCATCCCATGCAGCCTCCGCCCGCGCCGCCCGCCGCCCGATGAGCGCTGCCGGAGATCGCGGCGGCGGCGTCGCGATGACACGAGCCGCAGGCCACCGACGGCAGCCGGGGCGAGTGAGGGACCTCGGTCACGCCGCTGTGGCAGGCGACGCAGGCGAGCCGGCCGTGCGGCGAGGCCTGCAGGCGGGCGAGATCGACGTGGACCGAGCCGCCCCTCTCGCGGCTGAGGTCGGTCTGGCCGTGGCAGCCCATGCAGGTCTCGTTCGTGACCGGCTCGGCCGACGCGAATGCGGGCCGGATCGCGGCGAGCAGGCTCATCAGCAGAAAGCGCGCGAGGAAGGACGGTCCGTGGATGGACCGGGCGCGGCTCTTCGCCGATGGGGACAGCGGTGCGATCAATCGTCGGCTCTCGGTAGGAGGAGGTCGGCCGGCACTTGCGCAAGAAGCGCACCGGCCGGACCAAGTCGCGCGTTGCCTGGGGGCGCGGCCCGAGGCCCAAGAAACGCAAGATCGAGATCATGCTACCTCAGAACACTTGCGTTCGCAGGTGTCATTTCCGTAGAAATACTGACAGGCATGGCAGGTGGCCGGGGCGCGCATCGGGCCGTGAGGCGACCGCCGGCCGAGACATGACGAGGCCGCCGCGCGCGAAGGAGTATTGTGTGCGGCGGACACGACTGGCCGCGGGGCCCGCGATCGGTGGCGCGGGCATGCCGACTCGAGAGCGGAGGGGGCAGATGCTTCGGACGGTTCTGGCATTCGCGGTGTGCGCGGGATTGGCGGCGAGTCTCGCTGTCCATGCGGCTGACGCCCCGAAGAGCGAGACGACCAGCGGCGAATACGTCGGCTTGAACAAGTGCAAGATGTGCCACACGAAGGAGTACAAGGCCTGGGCCGCCGCCGACACCAAGCACGCGCTCGCGCTGGAGACGCTCAAGGCGACGACTGCGGACCAGCTCAAGCACATGAACGAGGTGCTCAAGACCTCGGTCACCGATCCCGCGACGGATTCGGCGTGCGTGCGCTGCCACGTCACGGGGTACCGGCAGCCCGGCGGCTATCCCGCTTCGGACTCGCTGAAGAACGCGAATCTCTCGTTCGTGGGCTGCGAGGTTTGCCATGGCCCGGGCAGCAAGCACCTGGCGGTGCCGATGAGCAACAAGGAAGGCCGCAAGGCATCGATCGGCCATCCCACGGAAGAGACCTGCCGGAACTGCCACCTTCCCGAGATCTCGCCCAAGTTCGATTTCGCGACCTGGAGCAAGCGGGTGCACCCGATCGCGGCCGCCGCGCCTGCGAAGTAGATCCCGCACCGGTCCCCGGGACGCAACGTGCCCGGCTCCTTCGATGGAGCCGGGCACACGCATTCGCACCGTGCTGACGCGGTGCGGCGTGATGCGACCTGCCTTCCCCCCGCGGCCGCGCGCGTTTCCCCTTGCTCGTCCTGGGAAGGTCTGGCGTATGCTTTCTGCATGGGACGCTCGCCCATGCAGACGGGAATTCTCTTCTTGCCCATCGCGCGGCGGGCCACGTTGCGCGCCCTTCTGCCTTTCGCGCTGGCCTCGGTCCTCGTCGCCGCACTGCCGCTTGGCTCTGACGTCGCGGCAGCAGGCCCTTTCAGGATCCCGGTCGAGGCGGAGAGCTACGCCTGGGGCCGCGACGCGGGCGGGGATCCCATCAGCATGAGCGCCTGCGACACCAGCGCCAGTGGCGCGCTGGCCGTCTACGGAGTCGACTACCCGGGCGACTGGATCCACCTCGAGGTGATCGTGCCCCAGGACATGATGCTCCAGGATTCCCTGCGATCAGCCGGGGACACCGGGCTTCGCCGCAAGTGGGTGGTCGAGTGGGTGCCCCTCGGTCCGGGCGTGTCGCCGGGAACCGACACGTTGGCCACCACGCCGCCGGGGAAGGGCGTCACCTGAGGAACCAACCAGTACGACTGGGTCCAGTCGTCCGCGCCAAGGTACATCCCTCACGGGACGTGGGGAGTTCACATCAAGAGCATCGGCCCGGCGGGAAAGACCATGCTGGATCTCCTCGTCCTCTATGGGCAGTCCACCGTGGGGGTGACCACGCAGGCGACCTGGGGCCAGGTCAAGGCGAGGTACGCCGCGCCTGTGCCGGGGAGGTAGCTCGGGCAGACCGCGCCGACTCCCCGCCCGGGACGGTCTGCCACCCGGGGTCTCGCGAGGACCGCGCGGCTCAGGCCAGGACGCGGTCCGCGATCGCGTCCCGGTCGAGATCCGGCCTCTGCTCCACGATGTCCCCGCGCAGGATGCCGAGCCGGCGCATGAGGCGGATGTAGTTCGCCCGGGTGCAGCCCTCGAGCCGGGCCGCGGCGCTCACCGTGCGCGCGCTGCGGAGCTGGCGCAGCAGACAGTCGCGCTGCCCCTCGTCCTTCGCGTACTGAGAGGGCCGCCAGCGCGGCTCCGTGGCGCGCGGCAGATCCGTGGCCTCGATCACGGGCCGCCCACCCGCGCGCTGGGCGGCCCGCTCGAGCACGGTCGCCAGCTCGTCGATGTTGCCCCGCCACTCGCGCGAGCGCAGCTCGTCGAGCGCCTCGGTGCTGAGCCGGCGCATGGGCACGCCGTCCCGTTCGGCCAGCTTCTTCAGCGCGCGCAGCGCGATCTCCGGCAGGTCCTGCAGCCGCTCCCGCAGGCTGGGCACACGCAGAGCGGGGACCGTGGCGCGCACCGTCATCCGCCCGGATCGCCCGCTCGTGATCCACCGCGTGCGCCAGCGGCACATGATGCGGGCCGCGCACATCCGCCCCGATCCGTTCTCGCCGTAGAGGTACACCGGCCCGTGCTGCTCGGCCGCCTCGCGCAGCTTCGCGAGGAACTCGCGCGTGATCGGCGCGTACGCGGTCCACGAGCCGTACGTATCCGGATCGCCTCCGGCCTCGGGCTCGCAGGCCGGACCGAGCAGGTCCTCCAGCGCGCGGTGCAGCAGCTCGACGAGATCGGGCCGGCTCGCGTCCACGATCACGTGCGGACGGCAGATGCGCTGGAGGTCGTGGCGCGCGTGGTCCTCCAGATCCGCCACGTAGAGGATCCGGAACGCGCGCGGGCAGGACTCGCGCACGATCTGGAGCACCTCGGAGCCGCTGCCGGTCCCTCCGAGATCGACGTTGGCGACGACCGCCGCCCACGAGCCATCGGTGAGACGGCCGACCGCCTGCTCGACGCTCGCGGCGCGGGAGCATTCGAAATCCGCGGCGAGCCCGCCGGCGATCGAATCGAGACGGTCCGGGTTCTCCTCGACCAGCAACACTCGTGACGGCATGAGAGATCTCCCACGCGACCGACCCGGGATCGCGGCCGTGGTCGGCGCGGCGGCTCGGGGTCCATCCCTTCATCGGGTACGAGACCGGATCACGCATGGGGCAGTATGTGTGCCAGAAGAGAAACAGTATCGGCGGCGAGCCACCCGGCCGCGTCGAATCACGATTCGCTCTGCGCCGCAAGCGGATGAGCGCGCGCGTCGCGTGGGCGCGACGATCGCGCCTCGTCGACTGGGAATGCCCCGTGTCCGGATTCCGAACCGGGCGGTCCGAAATCCGTGCCCCCCGCCCGGAATCCGAACGTGCCGCTCGTCGCTGTCCCGCCCGATTGACCTGTCTCGAACGGCGAGACTAGGCTCGTGTGAGAGTTGCGGACCCGGCTGCGGCGGACGCCCGCCAGGCCGGGTCGCGGATTCTGGTTCGTGCGATCCGGAGGCCGCGCGGTGATTCCCTCCAAGCGTCTCGGCCCGGAGACGCGCTCCGGGGAATGGTGGCTCGGGCGCTTCGTCGGCCGCGACCGTTCCCGGCGGGCGCGCGCGTGAGCGTGCCCGTCGCGGGGCTCGTCTCTTCCTCGGCCGCGGTGCTCCGGGCCGCGATCCGCGCGCGGGATCCGCTCACGATCGACCAGCTCCGCAGCGATCTGTCGCACGAGACGGCGGCGAAGCTCGGGCGGCTCTCGGGGCTCGTGCTCGAATGGCGCGAGGGCCGGTTCCGTCCCGGCGATCCCGACGACATGGAGGCCGTGCTCGGCGATCTCCGGCGCCTGAGCCTGCGGC
>DATKKO010000298.1:0-6039 GCA_035542955.1 Terriglobales bacterium | reverse complement strand
GAGCTGAACGGCGCCGACGAGCTCGAGCTAAAGCGGATGCGCGACGAGCTGCGCTGCGGCTTCGACCAGCTGCTCGAGCTGCTCGTGCGCCTCGTGGACATGCGCGTGCCGGGCGCGGCCGCGCGCGGCGAGCGGATCGCCGGGATGGCGCTCATGATCGCGGCCCGCTCCGACGTGCCGGCCTCGATGCGGCGCGATCTCGAGATCGGCGCGCGCCTGCACGAGGTCGGGCGCCTGCTCGTCGACGAGTCGCCGGCGAGCGACGCGGCCAGCGCGCCCGCCTGGCTCGCTGCCTCGCGCGCGATCCTGCGGCAGGTCGACGGGCTGCGCGACGTGGCGGACCTGGTGGGGGCGATCCCGGAGAACTGGGACGGCACGGGCGTGCCGAATCGTCTCAACCGGGGACAGATCCCGTTCCGCTCGCGGATCCTGCGCGTGCTGATCGACTTCGCGGCCGCGCTCGCGGCCCAACCAGGGCGCCCGCGACTCGAGATCCTCGACGAGCTGGCCGCGCACCAGGGCACGCTCTACGACCCGATGGTGCTCGTGCACCTGCACGAGCTGGTCGACGCCGGGGTCACGCCCACCGGGATCGAGGCCAGGGTGCGCGTGCCCATCACGGCGCTCGAGGTGGGGATGGTGCTGGCCGAGGACCTGTGCACCGACGCGGGGCTCAAGCTCCTCGCCCGCCGCACCGTGATCACGCCGGGGGCGCTCGACATCATCCGGCGCCGGCACCAGCTCGAGCCGATCCTCGAGGGTGCCGTCATCCTCACCCGCGCGGCCTGAGCGGAGACGCGGAGGCGACTCGCGCGCCCCGCCGCACGCCGCACGACGGCGGCGGACCCTCGAGAAGGCTAGGTCCCGCTCGTCAGGTTGAGCAGCTCCTGCACCATCTCGTCGGCGGCCTTCACGATGCGCGAGGCCGCGCCGAAGGCCTGCTGCTGGCTGATGAGCGCCACCATCTCCTCGTCCACCGAGACGCCGCTCACGCTCGAGCGCATGGCGTCCGCCTGCTCGACCAGCGCCTGGTGCACCTCGGCGTCCTGCATGGCGCCCGAGACGTCCACGCCGACCGAGGCGGCGATGTCCGCGTAGTCGTCGCGGAGGCTGTGCCCGCCCAGCGCGGGCAGGCCCTGGGTGATGAGCTCCGACAGCGCGAGGGCCACCGCGCCGTCGCCCGGCGCGTTCGTCGCGCTCGCGGCGATCGCGTCGCCCGAGGCGAGGATCGCCGGGGCGAGCGCGATCGAGCCGGCCGTCACGCCCGCGGGATCGAAGAAATCCGTGTTCGTGGAGCCGTCCAGCGCGTATCCGGTGCGATGGATGGCGTTGACCTCGCTCACCAGCGTGCCCGCCAGGCGATCGAGCCGCGCCTGGATCGCGGGCAGGCGGGTGGTCGTGAGCGCGCTCAGCGCCGCGAGGGCGCCGGACTGCGGATCGACCGGCGTCCCCGCCGCCGTCGCCAGCCCGAATCCCCCCGTGGGCTGCGCCACGACCGTGAGCGTCTGCGCGCTCGCGCCGTCCACGAGCAGCGTGTCGCCGGCGAGCACGCCGATCGTGCCGTCGGCGCGCGTGAGCACGCGCACGCCGACCAGGCCCGAGAGCTGGTCGACGAGCAGGTCGCGACGATCCATGAGGTCGGGCGCGCCGCCCGCCGCTCCGCCGTATTGCAGGATCTGCTGGTTGAGATCGGCGATCTTCGCGGCGAGGTCGTTCACCTGATCGACGTCGGCGCGCATCGTCTGCTCCGCGCCCCCGGCGACGTCCGACACGGCCTGGGCGAGCTGGTGGAACTGGCTCACCAGCCGGTTCGCTCCCTGCACGACGAGGCTGCGGTAGGTCGCGTCCGCAGGATCGTTCGCGAGATCGCTCAGGCTGTGGAAGAAGCCGTCGAGCGAGGCCGCGAGGCCGATGTCCGAGGGCTCGTTCACTGCCGCCTCGAGCTGTCCGAGGTAGTCCCGCAGCGCGGACGAGTCGCCGAGCAGGCCCGACTCGCTGCGATACCGCGCGTCGAAGAACGCGTCGCGCGCGCGCGCCACGCCCGCGTCGACCACGCCCCGCCCGATCTCGCCCTGCGGCGTCCACAGCGGCTCGTCCGCCGTGAGCTGGAGGATCTGCCGGCTGTACCCGGGCGTCTGCGCGTTGGCGACGTTGTGGGCGGTGACGCTCATCGCGCGCTGCTGCGCGAGCAGCGCCGAGCGCGCGATGCTGAGGATGCTGGAGAGGGACATGGTCAGGCCCTCCGGTTGAGCAGGAGCCCGGACGCGCCGGAGCGGTCGCGGCGCTCGCCGGGACCGTAGGCCGGGCAGGGATCGGCCGCGGACGAGAACAGCGCCTGCAGGAACGAGTCGCCGGCCTCGAGCGCGCGGCGCAGCACGGCGCGGTTCACGGCGGCCGCGCGGGCGGCCTCGAGCGCCGCGCGCCGCAGCCGCGAGCGCCGCGTCGCGATGTCTCCCGCGCCCCGGGCGTCGAGGGCCGTCGCGAGCGCGGAGCCGGCGCCGCCCGTGAGGCGTGCCATCGTCGCGCGCCGGTGACGCCGGGTCTCCTCGAGCGCGAGCAGCAGGCGCCCGATGTCGTCGACGCTCGCGTTCACCGCGGCCACGTCGTTGGCGGCCACGTGCCCGCACTGGCGCTCGAGCGCGTCCCGCAGCTCGAGCAGGATGTTCGCCTCGCGGTCCAACACCCCCGCGAGCTCGTCGACCGTGGGCTGGGGAGCGTCGACCTCGAAGGCGGGGGGAAGCCCGCCCTCCTGCACGAGCTCGAGCGAGGGCGGCTTCACGGACCGGTTTCCTCCTTCGCCGCGAGACGCCGCGCGAGCTGGCGGAACAGCGCCTCGCCGAGCCCGCGCTCGTCGCGGGCGGCGGCCTCGCGCGCGACCTGTTCGTCGAGCAGCGAGCGGAACATCTCCTCGCCCGCGCCCTCCTCGACGAGTCCACCCTGCGGCACGCTTGCGCGCATGGCTTGGAAGAGCTGGTTCAGGAACACGCCCTCCAGCTCGTGCGCCATGCGCCGGAGCTGGCCGGCGTCGTCGCGCGGCGGCGCGGAGCCGGGCCCGGAGAGCGGCGGCACGCCGCTCATCGGACGATCACCTCGGCCGTGAGCGCGCCCGCGGCCTGCAGCGCCTCGAACATCGCGGCGATCTCCTGCGGCCGGGCGCCCGCGGCGTGGAGTCCCGCGGCCACGTCCTGCACGGAGGCCTGCGATTCGACGCGCACCAGACCCTCGGCCGTCGCGCCGGCGCCGCCGCCCACCTGCAGCGTGATACCCCCGTGGCTCACGACTGCCGGGCCGACGCGGACCGCGCCGCCCGCCACCACGGTTCCCGCGCGCGCGTCGATCACCACGCGCGCGGCGGGGCGGGTCGTGACCACGACGGTGTCCACCGCCGCGAGGAACGCGGCGGGGGCCGCGGCGCGCTCGCCCGCGGCCGCGAGCAGCACCGAGCCCGGATCCTCGAGCTTCGCCGTGCCGGCGCCGAAGGCGGCGTTCACCGCCTCGACGATGCGCTGGGCCGCGGCGAGGTCCGGATGCCGCAGCACCAGCTTCGTCGAGAGCGGCGCGGCGGCGGGAGGGTCGACCTCCAGCAGGCCGCCCTCCGGGATCCGCCCGGAGTTCCCGACCCGCGGGATGAACGTGCGGTCGTCGGCGCCCGTCACGCGCACCGGACCCTGCGCGGTGGCGACCGCGGGCTCGTTCGGTGCGGAGGTGAGCGGCGTCATCCACAGCACGCCGCCGCGCAGCGACGTGGCGTCGCCCAGCGCGGACACCTGCACCTCGAAGCGTCCGCCCGCGCGCAGCCAGGGCGAGACCTCCGCGGTCACGAGCACGGCCGCGACGTCGCGCAGCCGCAGCTGCTCGGGCGGCACCTCGATCTCGAAGCGCCGGAGCAGATTCACGACCGAGCGCACGCTCGGCGTGCCGGAGGTGCCGAAGCCGAAGCTGCGGTCGCCGGAGCCGTCGAGGCCCGTGACGATGCCGTAGCCCACGAGCCGGCGCGGAACGTCGCCGGCGTGGACCGTGAGGTCGCCGACCCGCGTCTGCGCCCGCGCCGGGGCGCTCGTCACCGCGAGCGCCAGGATGAGCGCTGCGAGCGTTGCCCTCGAGCGCGCGCTCATGGCCACAGCATCCCGAGGATGCGGCCGATGAAGCTCGTGTGCGGCGCGATCTTCTTGCCCTTGTACGTGATCTCCGCGTTGGCCACGCGGCTCGAGGGCACGCAGTTCGAGGCCGACACGTCCTGCGGGCGCACGAGCCCGCGGACCACGATCTCCTGCGGACGCCCGTCCACGTTCACCTTCTTGCTGCCTTCGACCTGCGCCGTGCCGTCCGCCGCGATCGACACCACCCGCACCGTGAGCACGCCGCTGAGATCGCCGCGGTGGCCGGCCTCGCCGACCTCGCGCGAATCGCTGCGGAGCACGCTGCCGATCGACTTGGTCGGTCCGATCCGGTCGTCCTCGCCGATACCGGCGTTGAGGTCGCCGCGCAGCGAGCGGTCGCCCTGCGCAACCTGCGACACCTGCTCGCGCGCCGTCGTCTGCTCGTCCACCACGACCGTGAGCAGATCGCCCACGCGCAACGGCAGCCGGTCCGAGGTCCAGGAGAGCCGCCCCGGCGCGGGCATGGTCCGCGCCGAATCGGAGGCTGCGGGTGTCGCGGACGTGGCGGGCGTCGCGGACGGGGTCGTCGTCGCGGGGGCGGTGCTCTGCGCGCCCGCGGCCCGCGCGACCGCCAGCGCGGCGGCGATCAGGATCAAGGTGCGTCTCGTCATCGGCTTCCTTCCTTTCCGAGCGCGATTTCGCCCGCGGCCGTCGCGATCCCGGCGAGCGCGCCGGATCGGCCCGGCACCCGCGCCCGCACGGTCTCGCCCTCGCGCGCGGAGTTGAGCGCGATCCCTTCCATGCGGATGCGCACGCCACCGCCGGCCCAGATCACGCGGACCGGCTCTCCCGCGCGCACGAGCGGCGGCGGCCCGGCCACGCGGCGCGTGAGCTCCTCCCCCGCGGCGAGCGGCCGGCGCGCGATCCAGCCCGCGCCGGGCGCGTCGAGGCGCGCGGCCGGCGGGCCCCAGCGCACCCGCGCCTCGAGGCGCAGATCGCCGGGCGAGACGACCGCGCCCGTCGCGAGCGCGCGCGTGACCACGGGGACCGAGTCCTCGAGCCCCGCGCGCACGCGCAGCGCGCGTCCGGCCGCGCCCTCGCCGATCACGACAACCGACCAGCCGTCCGGCGCGGTCCCCGCGATCCGCAGCGGCGCGTCCGCCGGCGGCAGCGTCGCCGGAAGCCGTCCCCACGCGAGCCGGATGCGGGACGCGGGCACGCTCCACGCCCGCGCCAGTCCCTCCGCGATCCGCTCGGCGTGCGGCGCGACGCGCGCAGCGTCGGGCGGTTCAGCCGCAACCGCCGGCGCGGCGAGCGCCAGCACGAGCAGGCTAACGGATGATCTCATTCATCACCTGCATCATCTCGTCGCCGGCGCGGATCGCCTTCGCGTTGATCTCGTAGGCGCGCTGCGCGGCGATCATGTCGGTCATCTCCTGCACCATCTCGGTGTTGCTGCTCTCGAGCGAGCCCTGCAGCAGGCGGCCCATGCCGCCCTCGTCGGCGTAGCCCGTGAGCGGCTGCCCCGAGGCCACGGTCTCGACGTAGAGGTTCTCGCCCATGCTCGCGAGCCCGTTCGGATTCAGGAAGCGCGCGAGTTCGATGCGCCCGGCCGAGAGCGGCGAGGTGCTGCCGGCCGCGGTCACGCTCACCGTGCCGTCCGGCCCGACGCTGATCGAGGTCGCCTCCTGCGGGATCTGGATCGCGGGCTGCAGCGGATAGCCGTCGTTCGTCACCAGCGCGCCCGACTCGGAGAGCGTGAACGAGCCGTCGCGCGTGTAGGCGAGGGTCCCGTCCGGGCGCTCGACCTGGAAGAAGCCGTCGCCCTCGATGGCCACGTCGAGCGGCCGCTGGGTGGGCTCGAGCGCTCCCTGCGAATGCAGCCGCAGCACGGCCGCGACCCGCACGCCCTTGCCGATCTGCACCGGGGCCACCGCCT